>NZ_UBIZ01000642.1:0-1008 GCF_900465275.1 Parafrankia sp. Ea1.12
GTCCTCCGCACCCTCCAGGCCCTGCTCGCCGTCTGGACCGGCGCCTGCCCCACCTGCCAGCGACCCTTCAACCACACACCTCCCGTAACCGTTCACCCGCCAGGAGTCACCTAACGAAGTCCTACTATGGGGATGTGGGTGATGCCAGGATTCCGTAGTGTCGCTGGCACTATGCACTGCCTGTGGCGTCTGCCCGGTTCGGGTGGCACACCACGGTTGTGGTGGTGTGCCGTCGTCGCTGCTCTGATGCTGCTTGGGCTCGATGTCGCCTTCGCGGTGCTGCTGGACCTGCGGCCCGCCCGTGCCGCCACAGCTCTCGTCTCGGCTGCCGCCCAGTTTGCCGCCGCGGCCGCCTGCTTCTGGACCGCCCGGCGGGCACGGAGGGCGGAGCGCCGCTGGCGGGTGTTCATCGGTCTCAGCGCAGCCGGTGCGATGCTCGCCACCCTCGCGGTGGCACCGACGTTTCTGGCCGGTCGCATGCCCCACAGCGGCAGCATGTCCCCGTCCTATGCCGCCTTTCTCTCCCTCTACGGGGTGGCCCTGGCCGGGCTGCTGTCCCTGCCCACCGACCCGGTGGACAGCCGGGACGAGAGCGCCGGCAGGCGGTGGCACCGCGCCTACCGCTGGCATGCGATCACCCTGCTGGACTGCCTGCTGATCGCCGGCTCGCTCATCCTGCTGCAATGGGGGACAGTGCTCGCCACGGTCGTCCAGGCGAGCACCCACCTCAGACCGTTCCAATTCGCTCTGATCCACCAGGGGGCCGGTCTGATCCTCACCACCGCGGTCGTGCTGATCGCCAGCTTCCGCCGCCCGCGCGCCCCGGCGACGATGGCACTGCTCGGCACCGGCCTGCTGACCTACGGACTCACCACCAACGTCATGGCCTACGTCTCCGCGCAGTACGGGTTCCGCATGCCACCCTTGGGCGCGATCGGGTTCGCCTTCGCCTTCCTGCTGGTCTTCCTCGCCGCGCTCGTCCCGGTCCCGACCCGCACGCCCCCCGAG
>NZ_UBIZ01000564.1:0-4242 GCF_900465275.1 Parafrankia sp. Ea1.12
GTATTCGTTGATCTTGCGCCACGAGCGTGAAGGGAGACTCTGATCTTGAGATAGACAGGGATCTTCTGGAGCGGTGCTCCATGGGAGATGGAGGTATGGCCCTCCGTGGCCGCCATGCGGGGGGTGGCCGCAAACCACCGTCAGCGGCGTCGTCTCAACGGGCGGGGTCGTGAGCGTGACGGAAAAGGCCCGGGGAGGACCGGGTCAGGTGCGGGTCGGGAAGGCGAGCGAGAGCGAACCACTGTCGAAGTGTCGAAAGAATATGGACAACGTCAGAACCGAGGTCGTGATCAAGGCTTCGGGATGAGTTCGGGGGATACCCGTTTACTGCCCGGGCGGCGTTCGGCATGTAGGTGGCGCGAGTCCGATCCTGGCTCCTGTGGGGAACGTGGGAACCTTACGCCTCCGCGGTCCGACCGGGCTTGCCTGGCTGGGTGAGGGAAACCCCAAGCGGCGGAAACCGTGAGGGGCGAGTACCGAATGGGGAGACGAAGGGGCGGACCGCCTCGTAGTAGTGGTGAAGCCTCTGTAATGGGGGTGGAGCGAAGGGGGCGGGCTGTCCGGTGACAGTACTGTCGGTCAACCGTGGATGCGGGAGGAGCCGGTCGGCGTGTCACAGCCGAAGCCGTTTGACATTGACAGGCGTCTGTTTGTGGAGGCGTTCGAGAAGGTGCGGGACAACAGGGGAGTGGCGGGAGTCGACGGCGTGACGGTGGCCATGTTCGAGGAGAGGCTGAAAGGCAACCTCTACAAGACGTGGAACCGGATGTCGTCGGGCACCTACTTCCCGCCGCCGCTGCGCGAGGTGGTGATACCGAAGCCGGAAGGCGGCCAGCGGACGCTGGCGGTGCCGACCGTGGCGGACCGGGTCGCCCAGACGGTGGCCGCGCTGGTGCTGGGGCCGAGGACGGAGCCGGGGTTCCACCCGGACTCGTACGGCTACCGGCCAGGCCGGTCGGCGTTGGGCGCGGTCGCCGCGGCGAGGCAACGCTCGTGGAAATATTCCTGGGCTATCGATCTGGATATCCGGGGGTACTTCGACAGCATTCCGTGGGACAAGCTGATGGCAGCGGTGAACACCTACCTGGATCCGGAGACCCGCTGGATCGGCCTGTATGTGGAGCGGTGGATTGCGGCCCCGCTGGTCAGGGCCGACGGGGTCACCGTGGAGCGGACGAGTGGATGCGCACAAGGCGGTCCGCTGTCGCCCCTTTTGGCTAACATTTTCGGGCACTATGTGTTCGACCGGTGGATGGCCAGAAAGTACCCGGCCGTCCCGTTCGAGCGCTACTCCGACGATGGTGTGCCACGAACGCTGAGGGAGGTTCCGGTGTAGGAGACGGAGCGCCTGAGAGCGGTGTTGCACTGGAGATGGAGGTTGGCCCTCCGGGATCGCCCTGCAGGGGGAGGTCCCAAACCGCCGCACGCCGCTGCGGTTAAGGCCCGTGGTGGTGAGCAGTTGCGGAAAAGGCGCCTTCAGGCGTCAGGTGGGAATCGGGAAGGCGAGCGGAAGCGAACCATTGGTGACAGGTCGAAACAGTATCGATGGCATCGAAAGCAGGGTCCAGTTGTTGCCCTGCGATAAGTCTGGCGGATACCTGCTTACTGGCCAGATGGTGCCCGGCCAAAAGATGGCGCGAGCCCGGTTCAGGCTCCAGTGTGAAACGTGGGAGATCCTCGCCCCGACACTCTCGGTCGTGGTTGGCGACCGGGGAGAGGGAGGGCCTCAAACAGCGGAATCTGTGAGAGGTAGAGTACCGTTGCGGGGCAGGAAGTCGGACCATCCCGTAATAGTGTTGAAGCCTGGTAACGCGGGTGGAGCGAAGGGGATGGGTTGCTCGGGGCCGCTGCTTCGTCAACCGGATTTGTCCGGGAGGAGCTGAGTGGGTGGGCCGAGCGGTCAGGGGAAACCGTTTAATATTTCCAAACTGCTTGTGTGGGAAGCCTGGAAGCGGGTGAGAGCCAACGGCGGTGCGGCAGGGATCGACGGGGTGACGGTCGAGCAGTTCGAGGCTGTTCTCAAGGACAACCTCTATGTTCTGTGGAACCGGATGTCGTCGGGGTCTTACTTTCCCTCCGCGGTCAAGGCTGTGGAGATCCCAAAATCAGGAGGCGGGGTGCGGGTTCTCGGTATTCCTACTGTCGCGGACCGGGTCGCGCAGACGGCGGCAGCCATGGTGTTGGAGCCGATCGTGGAGCCTATTTTCCACGACGACTCGTATGGTTACCGTCCGAGGCGGTCGGCGTTGGACGCGGTGGCGGTGTGCCGGAAGCGCTGCTGGCGGAGCAACTGGGTGGTTGATTTCGATATCCGGAGCTTCTTCGACAGCGTTCCGCATGACCGGATTCTGGCAGCCGTGGCGCACCATACCGACCTGAAGTGGCTCCTGCTATATGTGCAACGGTGGCTGGTTGCCCCGTCGTGCGGGCAGGACGGGTCGGTGATGAACCGGAGTCGGGGCGTTCCCCAGGGGGCCTCGATATCGCCGGTGTTGGCGAATCTCTTCCTGCATTATTCCTTCGACGCTTGGATGGCACGGGAGTTCCCGGCCGTCCCGTTTGAAAGGTACTGCGACGACAGCGTGGCGCACTGCGAGACCTTCGAAGAGGCAACACGGGTGCGTGACGCGGTCGCTGCGCGGCTGGCGGAGTTCGGGATGGAGCTACACCCGGACAAGACCCGCATCGTGTACTGCAAGGACACCGACCGGCGTGGCGATCATGAGGTCACGTCGTTTACGTTCCTCGGGTACACGTTTCGGCCACGGCTGTCCCGCAATCGGTGGGGGAAGCACTTCGTGAACTTCACCCCCGCGGTCAGCAGGGAAGCAGTCAGGCGGATGAGCCGGGAGATACGTTCCTGGCACTTCCCGCGGCGCAGCGACAAGTCGCTTCAGGATCTGGCACGCATGTTCAACCGCATCGTGCAGGGTTGGATCAACTACTTCGGACGCTTCTACAAGTCCATGTTGTATCCGCTCCTACAGCAGCTGAATACGAAGCTGGTGCAGTGGGCCACACGGAAATACAAACGGTTGAAACGCCGGGAACGTCGGGCGCGGCTCTGGCTACGGCGGATCGCGCGCCAGGAACCAGCACTGTTCGCGCACTGGCGGTTCGGCGCCTACCCCTGACGGCTGAGCAATGGGAGCCGGATGAGTCGAGAGGTTCATGTCCGGTTCTGCGAGCGGCGGCGGGTGAGATTCCCGCCGCCGACTCTCCTGGTCGTGCACTGCGTGAGGGAAAGACAGGCCCGCGCGGTGCTCGCCGATATCCGGAGGCGTCTGGGCGAGTGCGGCTTGGAACTCAACGAGGCCAAGACCCGGATCGTCTACTGCGCGGACGACGGCCGGAAACAGCCCTGGGACGGGCCGACCGGATACGACTTCCTCGGATACACGTTCCGAGGACGTACGGTCCAGCGGCGTCGCGACGGCCGGCTGTTTGTCAGCTTCACGCCCGCGATCAGTGACCAGAACGCCAAGAAGGCACGTCGAGCGATACGCCGGTGGAGAATCCACGGGCAAACGACCCGGACCCTCGAGGACCTGGCAGCGATGATCAACCCGGTGACCAGGGGCTGGATCAACTACTTCGGGGCGTTCAGGCGCTCCGCGTTGTACCCGGTCTTCCACTCCATCGACAAGTACCTGGTGCGATGGTTGCAGCGCAAGTACAAGCGGCTCACCGGACGTCCTGGGCGGGCATGGAGGACGCTTGCAGCGATCAAACGCCGCAGGCCAGCCCTGTTCGCCCACTGGACGATCGGAGCGGCCATCGGATAGCACGAGCCGGATGACGCGAGAGTGTCACGTCCGGATCTGTGGGGGCCGGCGGGTGAAACTCCCGCCGGCTACCCGGCAGGCCTCCGAGGATGGGTCGGCGCTTGACGTTCCTGGGTCAGGTCGGCGATGGGGTGGTCGGGCCGTGGTGGTTGAAGGTCACGGCCGCGGTGGGGTCGTCATCCGTTGTAGTGGGCCGCGTACTCGGCCAGGACGGTGCGCAGGTGCCGCCCACCGACGATCAGCATGCGGTCGGTGACCTCGGTCCGGACAGTGTGGACGAACCGTTCCGCGTAGGCGTTCGCGCGGGGAGCCCGGGGTGGGATCTTGACGGTGGTGATGCCGGCGTCGGCGAGAACCGCGTCGAACGATGCGGTGAACTGTCCGGCGCGGTCACGGACCAGGACCTGGAAGTCGGCAGCCCGGTCACCGAGATCCATGAGGAGGTTCCGGGCTTGTT
>NZ_UBIZ01000561.1:0-3956 GCF_900465275.1 Parafrankia sp. Ea1.12
CGTTCCAGCGCACGCCCTTCCGGTATACGGCCTACCGCGCCGCCGCGCGGAGCAGGGCGCTCCCCCGGCACCGGCCAGGTCAGCTCGACGCCGGTCCGGTGAAACTGCGGGCCGAAGTGGGCGGACTGGTCGGAACGGACGGGAACGACGCCGTCACCGAGGCCGGCGACGAGGCGGTCGTGGACGCGGGTCCCCACGCCCGCGTCGCTCATGCCACGGCCGATGCCCACGCCGACGCCAATGCCGGCCCCGGCCCCGGCCCCGACGACGACGGGACGGATCCGCCGACCGAGATCGTCTCCGGGCTCCGGGAGGTCCACGCGGCAGGCGACGACGAGCCCGCGGATTCCGGGTCCGCTGAGGGCTGACCTCGTCCGCTCAGCCGGGCAGGCGGGGGCGGCGCGGCGCGAGCACCCGGCCCTGGGCGCCGGACTGGCGCACCGTCCAGCCGAGCTCGTCGGAGCCGGTGACCGACCAGGGCCCTTCCCCCCACCGACGCCCCGGATCGCTCAGCCCTCGGCCGCGGACCCGCGGGGCGGCGACGAAGGCCGCGACGTCGCGCATGGCGACGTCCAGCAGGGCCCCCCGCCCGGCCGCCCGGCACAGCGCGACCGCCAACGCGCCGAAGAGGCCGGTCAGCGGGTCGGCGATCGCGTCACCGCAGAACACCGGGACGGAGCCGCCGGGAGCCGTCCGGTCCCAGCCGACGAGTCCGCCGGCGACCGCGGCGTCGTCACCGAAGGCGACCGGGCCGGGCCCGTGCCCGCCGGCGCCGGCCGCCCGCCCGTACCCGGTGATGCTCAGCCAGACCCGACCGGAACGGGCCCGCACCCACCGGTCGGCGTCCAGACCGAGCTGCGCGAGCGCGCGTGGCCGGGAGCCCTCGATCACGACGTCGGCCCGCTCGACGAGCCGGTGCAGCGCCGCCCGCCCTCGCGGGTCGGTGAAGTCGAACCGCTCCTCGTCCTGGCCCGCGTGCAGCCACCGGTAGAAGTCCGGGTCACCGAGCCGTGCCCCGTCCGGGCGGTGCACGCTCTCGACCTTCACAACCCGCAGGCCCATCCGCCCCAGCAGGCGGGCCGCCAGCGGACCAGCCCACAGCGACGAGAGGTCGACGACAAGGGGACAGCCGGCCCCGTTCCCAACCGCTGCCGGTCCGGCGGCCTCCCCCTGCCGGCCCGGCACCTCGCTCTGGACGGCGATGCCCTGGACGGCGATCCGGACCGGTGGCCGGGGCTCGGCCGGCTCGGCGGATGGGAGCGACGCCACGGGTAGCCCAAGCAGCCAGGCACGATCGACCAGGTCGGCGCGGTCATGGGCGGGCAGCAGGGCGGTCAGCGCCGCCCATGTCGTCTCAAGTGGGTCACGGTGGCCACCCGCGGGTGCGGTGACCTCCGCGGGATCCACGCCGAGCAGCGCCGGGAGCATCTCCACGTCGTCCCGCCGGGCGAGGTTCACCGCGACCCAGCCGTCGGCGGCCCGCAGCAGCCGGCAGCCGCCGTTGGCGGAGATCGTCCCGCCGCGGCGCAGGCCGAGCAGCGCGGCCCGGCCCGCGAGCAGCTCGGGGACGTCAACCTCGACCGCCGCGCCCAGCTGCGCGGACGCGGCGCGGAGCAGCGCAGCGGCCGCCCGGGCCCGCCCCAGCACCGGGGCGTCCGGCACGACCGGGACCGCCGCGGGCCGGCCGGTGAGCCACATGAGCCCGGACCCGGCCCAGTCGAGCGCGGGCCTGGCCGCGGGCGCCGCCGTCGGTCGGGCCTCGAACGGCGCGGCCTCGAAGGGCAGGGATTCGAGCGGGAGGGATTCAAGCGGCAGGCCCGCCGCGAGCAGCGCCTGTCGCAGTTCGACTTCCAGCTCGGCCTCGGCCTCGGCCTCGGCGTCGGCGTCGGCGTCGGCGTCGATCTCGGCGTCGGCGGGGCCGAGGTCAGCTGCTCGGTTCCGCGCCACGAGCCGGGATCTCACCACACTGGACCACCACGAAGCCACCGCGCCCGCTGTACTCGATCTGGGCGAGCTCGCCGGAGGTGCGCCCGATCAGATTGCCCACCTTGAAGCTGGAGATCACCCGGGTGCGGACGCCGGCCGTCCAGGCGACTGCCGCGTCGCGATCGACGCACACCGGCTCGTCCGTCGGGAGGACGAGCGGGCTGCCCAGGCACAGCACGCCGACACCGCCCGTTCCGGAGACCTCGGTGTTGAACACGCCGCCCGCGATCATCGCACCGATCCCGCCGGACGTCGTAGTGATCTTGTAACGGACGCCGGACTCCAGGGCGAGCAGGCTGCGGCCGTTGACCGTGATCCGGTCGTTGTCCAGGTGGAAGATCGAGATGTGGCTGCCGGACTCCGCGAACCAGACGGTGCCGCGGCCCTTGACCCGCATCAGGTCCTGGCCCTCGCCGGTGACCGCGCGCCGGAGATAGCCGCCGACGCCCTGCCCCTTGTAGGCGAAGTCGACCTTGCCGCGGTAGGCCACCATGGACCCCTGCTTCGCGTACATCTCGCCGCCGTCGAGGCGGACCCGGAGCATCCGGTCGCCCTCCTCGAGCGCGAACGGCGGACCGCCGGAACTTCCCGCCGCATGCTGCCCAAGTGGTTGATTCACAGGCACCATTGAACGCCGGACGGCGATCCCCGTCACCACCGATCGACAAGGCCGGGCCGGCCGATCCGCCTCCGGGGCCGGGTCAGTCCCGGCGGTGCACGCTCACGGCGTAGCCGTCCTCGGGACGGTCGGGCGCGCCGTCCCAGGTCGCGAAGCGGCGCTCGAGGGTGAGGCCCGCGCCCGCGCACCAGCGGTCGTACTCGGCGAGGCCGAAGGGCGCCTCGGGCAGCGGCAGGTGCGCGCCGTCAAGGCCGAACCCGGCGACAAGAAGGCCACCCGGGCGCAGGACACCCGCGAGGACCCGCAGCACGTGCGCCTCCGTGCCCTCCGCGAGCAGCGGGATCACGTTGCCCGCCGCCACGACCAGGTCGAACGGGCCAGCCCGGCCCGCCGGCGCCGTGGCGCCCTGGTCGGCGAGCGCGGCGGGCAGGTTCGCGAGATCGCCGAGAATCCAGGTCACCTCGCCGGACACCGCCTTCGCCCGCGCGAGCATCGACGGGTCGACATCGACACCGGTGCACGAACAGCCCAGCTCGGCGAGCCGGATGGCGACCCGCCCGGTGCCGCAGCCGGCGTCGAGGATCCGCGCACCGGCGGGGACGAGCGCGGCGCAGAAGCTCGCCTCGCCGTGAATGTCCAGGCCGCTGGCCGCGAGGCTCGCGAACCGCTCGTCGTAGCGGTCCCCCACGGCGACGCTCGGCGCACCTCCGCCGCGTGTACCGGTCAGGGACGCCCAACGGCTCGGCGGCGCCTCCCCCGCCGGGCCGCCCGGACCAGCCCGGCCGGCTGCGGGGTTACCCTGCCTGGGAAGATCACCGGGGAGATCACCGGGCTGATCCGGGAAACCGCCGCGTTCGCCGGTGCCATTAACCACCAGGCGAGATTATCGGACGGCGGAGTGTCACCTCGCGGCCGGCGCCGCTCCGTGCCAGCTCGGCTCCCGGTCGGCCAGCCAGCCGTGGATGACGTCCCGCAGGCTCGCCGGGCGCAGGTCGAGGCCGGACAGGTTGCCGATCGACACCGAGGTGATGTCGACGTCGAACTCATGGCTGCCGATCTGCGACCCCCAGGGCAGATCGGCGGCGAACAGGACGTTGATCTCCTGGTGGCGGACGCCGCCCTCGACGTAGACGTTCTCGGCGCAGCCGATGAACTCCAGGTCGGCCACGTCGAGGCCGGCCTGCTCCTGGGTCTCCCGGCGCAGGGCCGCCTCGACCGTCTCTCCCGGGTTCACGTTGCCGCCCGGCAGGTAGAACCACGGCTGCCCGCGGCGGTTCGCCAGCAGCACGCGGTCCTGGGCGACGAAGAGCACCCGGGCGCTGATCTCGACGGGGGCGGGCGGGGCCATGAG
>NZ_UBIZ01000560.1:0-7800 GCF_900465275.1 Parafrankia sp. Ea1.12
GGCGGGGGGGGGGGGTGGTGTCCCGTTTCCTGGTCCCGGATACGCGCACGTGCGCGGCGCTGCCTGAGCGCGCACGCGGAACCGTGTTTCCGGGGCTTCTTCAAGCCGGTCGGCGGTGTTCAGGCACCTTGATGTCCACGGCAAAGGAGAACCTGTATGTTGCGACCTCGCGTCCGTCTCGCCTCCACGCGGGCGGCGCTGTTGCTGGCGGCTCTGGCGGGCACGCTCGCCCTGGCGGTCGGCGTGGCGCCGGTCGCCGGAGCCGCGAGCACGACCTCCCATGGCGGCGGTTACAGCCCGGTGGGCTACTGGACGGGCACGGCCACGACGGCACTCGGCGCCACCGAGTCGGTCCAGATGCTGTTCCTGCCGAAGAGCCGCTTCGCCGTCGCCACGCCGAGCGGGACCTTCTGGGGTTCCTGGCACTCGACCGGATCGAAGACCTTCACCTACTCCTTCGTCCGGACCCTGCCCGGCCCGAACGGAACGGTGGTCGGTTCCATCGACATCCGGCATTCGGCCACCTTCAGCAGCCGGGACGCGTTCAGCTCCACCGGAACGGCGACCGGCTACGACCTGAACGGGAACGTCCTGTTCTCCGGCCCGGTCACCTCCACCGCCACCCGGTGACAACCACGCCCATCACCTGGTAACGATCACACCCGCCACAGTTTTGTGGTCGGGGTGTTCCCGGGTCATACGGGAGCGGGGCTTTTGCCCTATCCATGGCGGATGTTCCGAAATTTCGAGGACGCGGACCCGGCCCGGTGTCGTTGTCCTCCTGGCCGGGGGTGGGACGTGCGAGCGGCTGGCTGCCCGGGGCGCCAGCCTGGAGCGTCGTAAATCGCCGCTTCCGGCCCGAAGTCCCGATCTTCTGCCGTGGTGTGCCCTACTGTTATTTCGGCGGGAGGGGGCCACGTCGATGACTGATGCCACGGTGTTCTGTGCCGCGTTCATTGCTTTATTTACGGGCCATCACCTAGGTGATCATGTCGCGCAGACGGATCGACAGGCGACCGAGAAGGGCGGGCGCGGATGGCCCGCCGCCCGCGCCATGACCGGTCATCTATTCGCTTACCATCTGTGCGTCGCTGCGGCCCTGGCGAGTCTCCTGATTATCGACGTACCACTGCGTCTTCCGGGTGCGATAGCCGCGCTGGGCTGGTCCATCGTCACGCACGGGTTTATCGACCGTAGGTGGCCGGTACGCTGGCTGCTGCGCCGATCGGGAGCGGCCCGATTCGCCGAGCTGAAAAGCGGCGGCCTCAACGGAATTTACCTGGCCGATCAGTCACTACATATTGGATGTCTGTTCATTGGTGCCCTTCTGGCCGCGGGCCTGAGCTGATCCGTCACGGTACCGGGCCGGAAAATCATGTGTGGCCCTGAATATGTACGCGGTTGGAAACACAGGCCCGGGGCCTCGGTGGATCATCGGACACGGGTCGTCTACCGGGGCCGTCGGAGCCTCGCGGTGGTGGTCACCCCGCGGCGAGCGGCTCGCCGTCTCCGTCCGCGAGGCTGCTTCCGGGATGTATGAGCAGGCGGTAGCCATCCTTGAGGCCGCCCGGGACGGGGGCCAACTCGGGGCCGAAGGCACCCCGCTCCGACGTGAGGCCATGGAAGACCCCGTCCGTGATGATCTTCGTTCCGGGTTCGAGGACCTGCAACGTCCGGCAGGTGCTGCTCACCAGCGGGCCGGCCAGCCCGAAATCGGGGACGAAGAGATCCCCGTGCGCGATGACCGCGCTGAACGTGAACGGAGGCCGGCCGTCGTCACTGGCAATTCTCCGAGCGCGCGCCAGATGGTCGAGCGTGAGGAGGAAACTCACCGCCTCGTCCGCGCTGCCGTGCGTGGACAACACATTGTCACCGGCGACGGACCGGAGTCGGCCCCGGGTCGCGCCCAGCGCTTCGCGGTGAATAGAGACCCAGTCCCGAAGCCGTTCGTTCAACGCGGTCAACGAAACCCGTGCCGCAAGTGCGTTCAAACCGACCAGATCGGTCACCGTGAGGAAGGTGCCGCGCTCGATGCCGCGATAGCGTTCGGTAACAAGGCGGTGGACCTGGACGGGACGCGGTATCCCCCCGAGGACGAGCTCGCTGACCGGCTCGAAGTCGAACTCCGCCGACTTCGCGGCATCGCGGACGGTCGACGTCACGTACACGGCGTTCGTCGGAACGTACTTCTCCATCCGCGCCGGGACGACGACACCCTCGCCGAGCAGGTCATCCTCGAACCTGGTCGTGTCGCAGGTGTGGATAGCGACCCGACAGCCCTCGAGCCACTCGCCGATCGGCAGCCGTGGGCCGGCGATGAACAGATCGGCGATCTGGGCGGCAGCGTGAAGCGCACGGGTGGCCGACCGGAAAGCCGTCATGTAGCCGTCGCCGGTGAACTTGATGATCTCCCCGCCGGTCTCCTCGACAACCCGGCGAATCGGTAGGACAGCCTCGGCCATGAGCTCATCCATGCGCATCTGCGGTACCGACGCGATGGCGCGGGTCGAACCCACGAGATCCACGACCATCACGGTCGTCGTTTCCATTTGCACCGTACGTCCATCCCCCTCCGACCCGCTGGTGCGGCGGGTACGGCGGAATCATAGCGGGGAAGCCACCTCTTACTGTGCTGATTTCCGCCGGGGACCACGAAAGGCTCCAGAATGCCGCCCTGACCTGCGCAACTGGACACGACCACGCTGGAGCCGGACGCAGGGGATGATCGAGAGGCCCGGTCTCCCTGTCAGGGGCGCCGGCGGGGTCGCGTCCAGCAAGATCGTCCACTGTCGGGTGGGCGGCCAACGCTGGAGGGCGCGATGCCTTGCGATCGCCCGAGGCGCGGGAGCCGTCCGGTATCGTGGGACCGCTGGCCGGCGTGGCGCAATTGGTAGCGCACTCGACTTGTAATCGAGCGGCTAGGGGTTCGAGTCCCCTCGCCGGCTCCAGACAGATGGCCCCTGACCTGCGGTTTTGCAAAGTCGGAGATCATCTACTCAAGATCAAAACGGGTTGGTGCGCGCATGGTGCGCGCATTCGGCAATTTTGTGCAGGAAATGATCATGAATGGGATGTCGCTCTCGGCCTCCTGAGCCGGATCTGCGGTCGCGACATCGCCTCCTAAAGCGGTTACTTTCCGTCACCGTGGACGGTCCTGGGTCGCGGGTGGGATGACCAGAACGACGCGGGTCGACTGCTGGCCGGTCCCACTGCCCCATCCCGTGACCACCGCGCGGTGGGGGATCGGACGTTCACGGCGCTGTCAGGGCCGATGGTGGGCTCGAAATGCGGATATGACGGGATCGGTGCGGCGGGTCCTGGTGATCAATCAACCTGGGGCGCCGACCCGGCCTCTCCGGGGCGGCGGCGCGGTCCCACACCGGACCGGCACAGCGGCAGAGACTTCAGGAGAAAGTCCGCGGCGCGGATCGCTAAGGGGTCTGTCCAGACAACGGATAAAATTGCTACTCGGCAAACCAATGGTCGGAATCAGCGACGGCTGCTAGATGCGGCTCGCTGGAGGTTCGTGAGATGCACCGCTCTGCAGTGCGGAGCCATGACCACGGGTATCGATGCGGCTTCTCGATCATAGATCGCATCAGATCGACTGGGATGCTGTCTGCGGCTGCGTCGACATCGACGATTGCGGCTGGCCCATGGGTGCCGAGTAGATCCACCAGGTCGGCTGAGGGTGCTTTGATCAGCCGCACCGTTAGAGCACGCGTCGCCGGCCATGCGGCGACGCCGAACCGCCCCAACTTCCCAAGCGACTCCGCACTGAGCGGGGCCAGATCGAGCGGCTGCGTCAGGTCGCCCACGTGGTGCGCGAGGAGAAGCGCGGTCTCGGGTGACGCGGGTGCGACCGCAGAGATGAGCTCGGTGTTGAGGCGGCGGCTGACCCCGGATGCCGCCAGCCTGCTTGAGCTCATGGCCAGAGCCTGTAGAGCAGCTTCGGGAAGTGCTCGGACGGCGTCGTCTAACCGGTCGAGGCTGTCGAGGACAACATGTTCTTGCGCGGCGGCGAGCATCGCGAGTGCCCAGGTGCCCCTCGACAGCGGTTCGTCGTGCGCGTCGTATTGCTCGTGCCACCATGCGGGGCGGCTTCGATTGAACCGGACCGATGTCAGCAGCCGGCCATAGTCGGGTAGCGGGCCGAAGGGCTGGGAATCGCGCGTTAGGTTCCCACCGGTGCGCCATTTGATATCCGAGCTTGCGGCACCGATGATGGCGATCTCCGCGGCGAGCCAGCACGGCCCGAACATCGCGCACAACTCGCGGGCTGTGTTTCCCCAGGGTGAGGTGGTGCCTGCCTGCCCCCTGTTGAACCGCAGCGCGGCCTGTACGCGATCGTACGCCGCCTCGCGGGTTCTCAGTCGCTTGAGCACTGCGTGCCGCTGTTCGGC
Organism: Parafrankia sp. Ea1.12; assembly: GCF_900465275.1. Lineage (NCBI taxonomy): Bacteria > Bacillati > Actinomycetota > Actinomycetes > Frankiales > Frankiaceae > Parafrankia > Parafrankia sp. Ea1.12. Next base: position 4,404 of record NZ_UBIZ01000560.1, read on the forward strand.
GATCGGTTCGTCGACATGACCGACGGTGATCACGTAGGCGATATCGGTGTCACGGGACCTGCGGATGAAGTGCTGCGGGGCGAAGAGACGTAGGAGGTCGCCGGCTAGGCCCGACGCAGGCGTTGCCACCTCCGAGCACAGACCGTCGAGGACCGAGCGCACCAACCGGCCTTCCAGGTCCGAGCCGGCGGGCGCGGACAGTCCGGCGTCGAGCGCGACCTGCGCGGCGTCCACGCCATCGAGACGCAACTGGGCAGCGAGGTCAGCCGGCAGCCGCTCCGCCGCGTTGGCCGGTACGCCGAGGCGAAGCCAGGCCACCTCGTCGGCAGTGCCGAGTGCGGTCGTCATGCGGGGCAGCCACCAGGCATCGAATCGCGCCTGGTCCGGAACCATCCGAAGCGCCAGGTCGACCCGCTCCACCGACAAGTGTGCCGCGGGTGTGGCCGCAGCTCCCACGAGTAGCGCGTCAGCGAGCGGAACGGCTCCGCGATCAGGAGCGAGAAGGTCTGGACTGGCATCAATCGGGAGCGCACGCGTCAACAGCCGGACGCTCAGGTCGTCGCCGAGGAGTGCGGTGGCCCTTCGCTGTGTCTTGGGCCGGACGGCGAACACGCCGTCGACGAGCAGAGCCCACAACGCCATCCGTACCTGGGCCGGATGACGCCCGGCCTCCAGTTCCTCCTCGATGCCTTCGAGGAGGCCTGCGATCTCGTTCGGGGTGGCGAAGCCAGCATAGAACCGGCTGGTGTTGAGCCAGTAGGGACGGCGGATCAGGTGGGCCAGCACCGTCGATCGCAGCACGGTCCTGTGCGTGCCTTCGGCGAACTCGTACAGGTACCTCGCGGCGAAAAACTCACGGACGGGCTGCACATCGAACTCGAACGTTCCCTGGACCTTGCTGGTCAGCGCCCAGACCCGGTCGGTGACGGCGGTGAACAGGTCGTCGACCAGCGTCGTGTCCTTGCCCGTGTCGAACAGGTAGCCGTTGATGGACTTGCGGATGGCCTTGGTCGCCATCTGCCCGTTGGTGCCCTGCGTTTCGGCGAGGCTCTGCAGGTTCCAGCCGAGAAACGCGGTTACCTCCTCAAGGTCCTTCCGGTGGGTGTGGACCGCGCGGCTCTTGGCGGCCTCCCGGTCCAGGAACGTCTCCATATAGGAGCGGTAGAGGTCGGTGCGGCCGGTCGGTACCGAATCGCCGCGCTTCTGCATGAGATATAGGAGGATGGTCAGTTGCATCGGGTTGTCGGCGAGTTGCGCGATGTGGGGTTCGGCTGAGCGGCTGTCGAACGTGCGCTGCAAGGCCCGCCGGTCCTGCGCGCGGATTGATCGGGCGTCTGCCCATTTACGCAGGTAGGCGGTACGCAGGGCCGGGCTCAGTCTGACCAGGGAGATGATCTCGAAGGTGGTAGGTGAAGGCTCCGCGAGGTCTGAGGCGTTGGGACGGGTCGTCACGATCACCTGCGGTGCGAACTGGCCGGTGACCGTCCGGGCGACCAACTCGTCGATCTGCTTGACCACCCACACCCGGTCCACATCACGGGCGATCTCGTCCAGGCCATCGAGGACGATCAGCACGGGCAGCCGGCTCAGGATGTCCTGGACCATCTCGACGGTGACAGATCGCCAGCCGCTGCGCACGTGCAGGAGGTGTGCCACGAACCCTTCAAGCGACGGACTTTTCGGCCGCCGTGGCTTGGCGTTAGGCGCCGCCGGTGGATCCGCGAACGGATCAACGCCTCCGACCCACTGGGCATAGTCACGAAGATCGATCCGGATCGGGAAGCGCGGATGGTCGGGAACGAGATCCGGACGCTTCCTGCCGAGGCCGTCCTCGGCCGGCAGAAACTGGGCGCGGTGCGCCTGACAGAGATATTGACCGAGGGTGGACTTGCCCTGGCCCGGCTCGCCTCGCACCAATGTCCTGCGCGCCGGCGTAGCCAACAGATACTCTGCGGCGCCACCCAACGCCTCCGGATGATACGCCTGGGGTCCGTAGATCCGGTTCGCCTCGACGTCCACGAAGAGATCAACCAGGTCACGCGAATCCAGCTCGACCTGCTTGAACTTGACCTTCGCGTCCTCATCCCACTGCGCGGCGACGACCTTCAGCAACAACGTGCGAAGCCCGTCGTCGCGCGCCGCGTTTCGGTCTGCCTCGATCATGTACCGGATCAGGTCCGGTCCCGCGAGCATGTCCGGGTATGCCCACTTCACCTCGATCGGCGCCTTGTCTACGCGGGCATCGATGTCGGCCTGCCACCAGCACGTCATCGGAATACCGAAAAGCTTCGACCGCTTGTCGAGTTCCTCGTCCAGTTGCGCCATCGTGCCTGACTTGTACTGGCTGGTGCCGGCCACACAGGTCATCAGGTAGTACCCCTGCGCTCCATCGGCAACGAGGCGCCGAATGTTGTCAGCCTCGCCGTCGAGCGCGCCTGTTAGCCATGACGCGGGGTTCCGCAGCCGATCCCCGGTCCACTTCACCTGGTAGATGATCGCGCCGCCGCCGGCGGCGTTCTTGCGGACCGCGTCCCGACCGCCGTCCTTTTGACCGACAGGGAAGCAGGTCACATCGGGGAACTCCGCCACCAACAGGGTGTTACACAACTGCTGGAATTTCTTCTCGCCCAACCGCTCGTACAGGTATCTCCACGAGTTCGACGACGTCGGCCGCGGCCGCGGCGGCATACGCCCCGCAGCCGGGCGTGGCGAAGGTGGGACCGACCCGCGTACCGGTCGTGGTCTTGGAGCTGTCAAGACACGTCCGTCCGGAGCTGGTGAGACCCACACATGGAGCCGTCGAGATGGTGCACAGTGATCAACCTTAGCCGACCGGGCATTCATGACGAACTGAGGCGCGGGCCGCGTTCCAGGCGGGACTGTTGACGGCGGCCCGCAAGAGGCAGCGGCGCGTGGAGATGGGTGTAGCCGTGGTGGGCGAGCGCGTCGAGGAGGGTGTGACCGCCGGGTCCGGTGGCCGACACGTCGCCGCATCCCAGCTTCGCGGCGACCGGCCGTGTGCGTTGTTTTCCCCTCGGCGGCTGGTCTCGCGCGAGCGACGTTTGCAAGAGAGGTGGCTATGGGGCTGTCCGTCCGTGAAGGCCCGATTTCGGTGAGGTCCCCGCAGCCGCCGGCCTTCACCAGGCCCGGGGCTCCGTCCGCCCCTCCGCGGTGCTCGGGACGGCCGAGGACCGGATGGTGGCGGTCATCCCAGGAGATCACGATCCGGGTGCGCGCTGTGGTGATCCTCCGGCGCAGGGCGAGCCGCCTGGGAGTTGCCGGAAAATAACTTCAGGGTTTGATGTTGCTCTTGTCGATCAGAGCGGTGAGGTCTCTCGCGGTCGGCGCGGTGATCGGTGCGGGTGGAACGTGGCGGTCGAGGCCGTCGAGGACGGGG
>NZ_UBIZ01000559.1:0-237 GCF_900465275.1 Parafrankia sp. Ea1.12
CGGCGATCCGTTCCCGGCATGGGCCACGGCGGCGCCGGCCGGACAAGCTGCGGGCAGACAAGGCCTACGACCAGCCGGAGCTGCGTCGTTTCCTGCGCAGGCGTCGTATCGCGGTACGTATCGCCCGCCGAGGTGTGGACAGCGTCGAACGCCTTGGCCGGTACCGGTGGAAAGTCGAAAGAACGCTGGCCTGGCTGGGTGGGTACCGCCGGCTGACCGTCCGCTACGAACGCAACG
>NZ_UBIZ01000713.1:0-1165 GCF_900465275.1 Parafrankia sp. Ea1.12
CATGATGGTCAGCCATGTTCGTACGCCTGCTCTATCTGATCTTCGTGCGGGTGTGTGGCTGGCTGGTTCTCCTCGGTCGTTCGTCGGCGTCGAAGGACATCGAGTTGCTGGTGCTGCGGCATGAGGTCGCGGTGCTGCGTCGTACCCAGCCCAAGCCCCGGTGGGACTGGGCGGACCGGGCGGTCCTCGCCGCCCTGATCCGACTCCTGCCCAGGGCGCTGCGAACGCACCGGCGGTCACGCCCGGCACCGTCCTGCGGTGGCACCGCCGCCTGATCACACAGAAATGGACCCTGTGGGGCTCCAGAACCCCGATTTGGGCGGTGACCTGCGCGTTTGCCCGCGGGGCGGGGCCCGTGTCGGGCAGGCTGGGTGGTCATGGTGTGGTCGCTGCTCTACGCCCTGACACGGAACACTCTCGGGCTGATGCTGCTCCGGATGCGTGGGGACACCTCGAAGGAGGCGGAGCTCCTTGTCCTGCGACATCAGGTGGCGGTGCTGCGCCGGCAGGTGAACCGGCCCGGTCCTGGAACCGGCGGATCGGGTGATCCTCGCAGCCCTGTCCCGGCTGCTGCCCCGGTCCAGCTGGGGTTCGTTCTTCGTCACCCCGGCCACCGTGCTGCGCTGGCACCGTGACCTCCTCGCACGCAAACGGACCTACCCGCGGAAGTCGCCCGGTCGGCCGCCGGTCCGCCGGGAGATCCGCGAGCTGGTCCTGCGCCTCGCACGGGAGAACCCGACCTGGGGCCACCGCAGGATCCAGGGAGAACTCGCCGGGCTGGGCTACCCGGTCGGAGTCGCCACCGTCTGGCGGATCCCGCACCGCGCCGGCATCGACCCCGCACCCCGCCGGGCCGACACCTCCTGGCGCACCTTCCTGTCCGCCCAGGCCTCCAGCCTGCTGGCCTGCGACTTCTTCACCGTGGACACCGTGTTCCTGCAACGGATCTACGTGTTCTTCGTCGTCGAACACGCCACCCGCCACGTCCATGTTCTCGGGACCACGAAGCACCCGACCGCAGCCTGGGTCACCCAGCAGGCACGGAACCTACTGATGGACCTCGACGAACGTGGCCACCGGTTCCAGTTCCCCCTCCGTGACCGCGACACCAAGTTCACGGCTTCCTTCGACGCCGTCTTCACCGGAGCCGGCATCGACGTGGTAC
>NZ_UBIZ01000558.1:0-1439 GCF_900465275.1 Parafrankia sp. Ea1.12
GAGCCTGTCACGATTTTCGTGTAAGCCAGAGATGAACAGCCTACTTTGTGGAGAGTATCAGAAAGGTAGACGGCCAGGGAAGAGGTTGACCAGCGAGTTGAGTGCGACTTTCCATCCGTGGGTTCCCGTTCCGGACTCGCCGCCTCGCTGACTCGATATGTTCCGGAGTCCGAGATACAGTAGCTTCATGGCCGCGTCCCGGTCCGGGAAATGGCCCCGGTTCTTCGTTATCTTGCGGAGCTGGAAGTTTATCGACTCGATGGCGTTCGTCGTGTACACGATCTTCCGGAGCTCGGGCGGATAATCAAGGAAAGGAATAAACTCGGCCCAGGCGTGCCGCCACACATCCACCGCTCCGGGGTATTGCTTCCCGAACTGGTTGTCGAACGCGGCGAGGCCGAGCTCGGCGGCTTCCAGCGTCGGCGCGGTGTAGATCTCCTTCATCGCCTTGACGACGGCTTTCCGGTCGGTGAAGGAGACGAACCGCAGCGCGTTGCGGATCACGTGGACGACGCACGTCTGCACGACCGCGTCGGGGAAGACCGCGGTGACGGCGTCCGGCAGGCCAGTGAGCCCGTCACAGCACACGATCAGCAGATCGCGCACCCCACGGTTGCGCAGGTCAGCCAGGATCTTCTGCCAGAACCGTGCGCCCTCGGTGTCCTGGATCCAGCAGCCCAGCGCATGCTTACGGCCGTCGACGTCGACCCCGACGGCCAGGTAGGCGACCTTGGTCGTGACGACACCGTTGTCCTTGATCCGTAGCCGGATCCCATCCACGTACAAGATCGGGTAGACCTCGTCGAGGGGCCGGGACTGCCAGGCCTTGATCTCGTCGACGACGACCTCGGTGACGTTCGAGATCAACTCCCGGGACGCCGCGACCCCGTACACCTCCGCCAGGTGCGCCTCGATGTCGCGGGTCGTCATGCCCCGCGAGTACAACGACAGAATCGTGTCGTCAAGGTTCCCGATCCGCCGGGCCCGCTTCGGCACGATCACCGGTTCGAACGACCCGTTCCGGTCTCGGGGGACCTCAATGTCGACCGGCCCGTTACGCGTCGACACCGTCTTCGTGGACTTCCCGTTCCGGGAGTTCCCCGTCCCATGCCCGGCCGGGTCGCCGACCTCGTAGCCCAGATGGCTGGTCATCTCGACCTGCAGCGCGCGCTCCAGGACAGCCTTCGTCATCTGGTTCAACAACCCGTCGACCCCATCGATCGGGGTACCGGCGGCCTTCGCGTCCTTCAACAACACGTCGATCGCCTCGGGAGAGAAAGCATCCGCGATTCTCCGGGCCGCCTCTTCGTCGCGCTCTTCGTCGCGAGTCCGAAGCGTCGGGTTTTGCGTCATTCGGTGTCCCTTTCCGACCTACCCCGATCAGTCAGGCAGGTCGATCCTGGTCCACCTCCGGCTTACACAGTCGTCATGACACGCCC
>NZ_UBIZ01000557.1:0-249 GCF_900465275.1 Parafrankia sp. Ea1.12
GGACGAACCGTTCGGCGTAGGCGTTCGCCCGGGGCGTCCGGGGTGGGATCGTGACGGTGGTGATGCCGGCGTCGGCGAGGACCGCGTCGAAGGAGGCGGTGAACTGTCCGGCCCGGTCACGGACCAGAAATTGGAAGTCGGCCGCCCGGTCGCCGAAGTCCATGAGGAGGTTCCGGGCTTGTTGGGTGGTCCACGGTCCGTCCGGGTGAGCGGTGACCTGCGCGTTTGCTCGCCGGACAGGGCCCATGG
>NZ_UBIZ01000555.1:0-7824 GCF_900465275.1 Parafrankia sp. Ea1.12
GTTGGCGGCTGACACAACCACAGGAAGGAACGTTCGTCTGGACGGGCCCGTTCGGGGCGACGCGCGTCACCCACCCACATTCATACGTCGAACCGCAACACAAGGCTGGCACGGCGGGAGGGGGTGGCGATGAACCATCAGGCAACACCGCCTCGGGGTGGAAAATATCCCACGACACACAGCCACCATTCCGACCCCCACCACACCCAGTTCCGGAACCGGAACCGGACTACGAGGTTCCGCCGTCGAGCGCGGCGCACTCTTAAGCGGGTGTCTCATGTGGGGAGTCTCTTCCAGCAAGTGAGCACGGCGGCGACCGCATCGCGGGCTACCTGATCGCCGACGCGCTCCTCGCGCGCTCGTCCTGCCAGAGGAGAGCGTTGCGCAGGGTTCCGAGATCTTGGCCGTTCCAGCGATCATCAGCCGTTCCAGCGATCCTGTCAACTTCACGACACCGGACGGCTATTCGGGCTGTCGGGCGGGGACGTCACCGCCTTCGTCCGGTGGCGTGCCCGGGTGCGAGCAGGACGGCCCACCATCTCCACCTGCGGGAACATACGAGACGAGGGTTTTCTGCGATGCGAAAAAGATTCCAGCACCACCCCCGAGCAGCGGGGAGACCGCGCCGCGCTAGAGTTTCCGGACTAGTCCGATCATCTCGGATATTTGCTTTTCGACAAACAGTCAGGACCAGTGACGATGGCTCTCCGTGACAAACTCGCCGCGCGCGCCCAGCCCTATCTCGCCCCAGGTGAGACCGTGCAGCACGTCTTACAGGCGCAGACCGGGCCGACCCCGTACTTCTTCCTTCTCACCATGTTGATCATTTTCTGGATCGACTACCGCATCGTGGTCGTGACGGACCAGAGCATTCTGGTGCTCAGGGCCGGCAAGCTCGTGCCAACGAAGCCGAAGGGAGACGCGCCGCTCGCGCGCCTGCCCCGCGAGACCGTTCTGGGGCCGGTCAGCGGTCTGTGGGGGACGACGGAGGCGACCGGCGAGAAGCTGCGGATACACAAGCGCTTCCACAAGGACATCGCCGCCGCCGACGCCGCGATCGGGCGGTAGCGGAGCCGCCGCCCGCCCTTCACCGGTCCCGCGCCGGTACCGGGACCGCCCCGTCGGTAGCGGCACCACCAGCAGCTGCGGCGCCGGCGCCGGTGCGCAGCAGGGACAGGACGACGATCGCCAGGGCGGCCACGATCGCGGCGAACACCAGGCCGGCGGTGGTCAGGCTCGTCAGCTCGACGAGCAGGCCGACCCCGACGACCGGCAGTGAGAGCGCCACGTAGGCGACGACGAAGAAGGCGGAGGCGGCCTCGGCGCGGCGGTCGGCCGGGGAGGCCGCGTTCACGGCGGCGAGGCCGGCCCGGAAGGCGATCCCCTGGGACGCTCCGGAGATCACGCCACCGATCACGAGGCCAGCGACCGACGACGTCGCCAGGCCCAGCGCGAGCACGCCCATGCCCAGCACCAGCCCGGCGCAGCCGACGGTGAGCCCGATGCGCTCGGGCGGACGTCCTGGTGCGGCGAGCCGGCGGGTGACGACGTCGAGCGAGGCCTGGCCGCAGGCGGAGGAGGCGAAGACCGCGAAGACGACCAGTCCGGTGATGGCCCGGTTCGGCGGATCCAGCACGGCGCCCAGGAAGGCGGGTGCCACGGCCGTGTAGAGGCCGAGGACGGCGAATCCGGCGAAGGCAGCCAGCGCGACGCCGACGAAGACCGACCGGGCGCTCGGTGGCACCCGGGGGCGCTGTGGGCGCAGCCGGGCCGGGCCTGTCACCTCGACGGTCTCGGGCATCAGCCAGATGCCGACCGCGGCCGGGACGAGCAGCGCCAGATCGACCACGAAGGTCAGCCGCAGCGGGTTGGGGGCGTACTGGGAGAGCAGGCCGGCCAGCAGCGGGCCGCAGCCCAGACCGCCCATGTTGGCGATGGTGGCGACCAGGGTGGCGCGTCCCCGCCGGTGCGGTGGCGCGAGGTCGAGGAGCGTCGCGGTGGCCGTCCCGGTGAACACGCCCGCGGACAGGCCGGAGAGCACCCGACCGACGAGCAGGACGCCGACGTTGTCCGCCAGCAGGAAGACCGCGGCGCTCGCGGCCGAGGCGAGCAGGCCGGGCAGCAGCGCACGGCGGCGGCCGACCTGGTCGGAGAGCCGTCCGAACAGCAGCAGGGCCGCGATCACGCCGACGGCGTAGGTCGCGAAGACCACGGTGACCATGAGCTGGGAGAAACCGAACCGCTCACGGTAGAGCGGGTAGATCGGCGTCGGCAGGGTGGTGCCGAGCATGGTGACGACGAAGGCGTACGTCGCGAGGACGAACCCCGCCCGGCGGCTGGTCGACGGGCGCCGCCGGGCCCGGCCGGCTGGGGGCTGAACCGGGGCCGCGCGGGTGGGCGGGGCGGCGGCGTCCGCCGTGGTCCCCGTGTCCGGGCCACCGGAGGCGGCTCCTCCCGGTAGGTCGGCAGAGCCAGCGGCGGACATGCCCCTACCTTGCCCCCCACCCAGAGGCCGGCGATAACGAGACCGAGGTGAGGAGCGTCGCATCCCACCGCGGTGGACGGCCGGCGCCGCACCGCTCGTGGCCGTCTGACCGGCCGGGGGCGGCCTGCCCGGCTGCGGCGACCCGGCCAGATACGGCGGTCTGACCGGCTACGGCAGGATGTCCGATGTGGTCATTCCGATTCACGACATCAATCCGCTGCGGCGCAGGCCGGTCGTGACCTGGCTGCTGATCGCCGCCAACGTCGTGATCTTCGTGTTCTTCACGCCGGTGGTCAGCTCGGTTGCCGGGGTACAGACCTCACGGACGCAGAACGCGTGCGAGCAGCAGCGCTTCTTCCAGGAATGGGGTGCGATCCCGAAGGAGCTGCTGTCGAACGAGCAGCTGTCGGTGGCGAACTCCGGCCGGCTCGCGGTGGACGCGCGGGGCCGGGTGGGCTGCCTGCAGGAGTCACCGCCGACGTTCGACAAGTCGCCGGCCCTGTCGGTGCTCAGCGCAATGTTCCTGCACGGCAGCTGGCTGCACCTGCTCGGCAACATGCTGTTCCTCGGGGTGTTCGGCAACAACATCGAGGATCGGATGGGCCGGCTGCTGTACCTGCTCTTCTATCTGACCTGCGGTTTCACGGCGGCGTACGGCTTCGCCGCGTTCGAGGGGAACACCACCGACACGCTGATCGGCGCGTCCGGGGCGGTGGCCGGGGTGCTCGGCGCGTACCTCGTCGTGTTCCCCCGCGCCCGGGTCATCGGGCTGGTCTCGGTGTTGTTCTTCCTGCCGTTCTGGCTGCCGGCGTGGATCGTGCTCGGGTTCTGGTTCGCGCTGCAGTACGTGTACTTCACCGGCTTCGGGGTGGCCGACGGTGGGAGCGTCGCCTACGGCGCGCACGTGGTCGGGTTCGTCGTGGGGGCCGTGCTGGTCGCGCCCTTCGTCCAGCGGCTGCGCGCGGCCGGGCCCGATCCGCGCCGGGCGGTCCAGCATCGCTGGGTGCGTGAGCCACCCGGATTCGGCCAGCAGCGGCGGCCCCGTCACCGCGGCTGAGCCCGGCGGGCGGGCCCCACAGGGGCGGGCCCGCCCGGGCCACCCTGCGGGTGTGGGGAAAAACCGCTGGTGACGAGCCTGGCGATACGGCACCGTTGGTGCGGCTATGACAACCGCATATCACCGCGCCCTGGCCACGCCGGGTGCCGCCCGCTTCGTCCCCGCCGCGTTCCTGGGCCGGCTCCCGATCGCCATGGTCTCCGTGGGGACGGTGCTGCTCGTCCAGGCCGAGACCGGTTCCTACGGGGTGGGTGGGGCGGTCGCGGCGGCCGGTGCCGTCGGTGAGGCGCTGCTCGCCCCGCGCCTCGGGCGGGCCCTCGACCGGTTCGGGCAGGCCCGGGTGCTGTCCGGCTGCCTGGCCGGTCATCTGGCGGCGATGACCACGCTGACCGTGGCGGTGACCGCCGGCGCGCCGCGTCCGGTGTGGTTCACCGCGTCGGCGGTCGCCGGCGGTCTGCTGCCCCCGGTGGGCGCCTGCGTCCGCGCGCGGTGGAGTGCCCGGCTCGGCGGCGGGGAGCTGCTCGGCACCGCGCTGGCGCTCGAGTCGGCGCTCGACGAGGTGGTGTTCGTCCTCGGCCCCACCCTGGTGACGCTGCTGGCGGTGCTGATCGCGCCGCCCGCCGGCCTGGTCGCGTCGATGGTTTTCCTGGCGACGGGCACCGGTGCGCTGATCGCGCTGCGGGAGAGCGATCCGGGGCCGCGCGGCGGCGGCGCGGCCGCCAGCGCCCGCATGCTGCGCGACGGGGGCACCCGCACCCTCCTGCTGATCTTCCTGTGCATCGGCATCGCGTTCGGCGGGGTGGACGTGTCGATGGTCGCCTTCGCCCGGGAGGAGGGACTCGCCGCGGTGGGCGGGATGCTGCTCGGGCTGTTCGCGGCCGGGTCGGCCGTCTCCGGACTCGTGTACGGCGCGCGGGCGCACACCCGGCCCCTGTCCGGCCGGTTCCTGCTCGCCGCGGCCGTGATGGCGGTCGGGATGGCCCTGCCGCTGGCCGGGGTGACCCTCGAGCTGATGATCCCGCTCGCGCTGCTGGCCGGGGCGACCGTCTCCCCCACCCTGATCATCGGCAACGCGGTGGTCGAGCGCCTGGTCGGCGCCGGGGCGCGTACCGAGGGGTTCGCCTGGCTCACCATGGCGGTCGTCAGCGGGATAGCCGTCGGGGCGCCGGTCGCCGGCAGTCTGGTGGACGGCGGGGGCGCGCACCGCGGATTGCTGGTGACCGCGGGGGCCGGTGTTCTCATCGGTTCGGCCGCGCTGACCGGCCGCCGGCCGCTCTCCTCAGGTCGACTGGTGGATCATCGTCCACACAACGATTGAACCCGGCTAACCAGCCGTTCACCAGAGTTATAATCTGCATGCTGCACGTGACATACAGCGACGTTCTTCAACGACAGCGGGGTCGGGCGGAGTCAACGGTGTCAGAGGTATCAACGGGCAGTTCCGGGGCCGGCGTGACGCCCGCCCAGCAGTCGCGGGCGGGCTCCATCCGCGTCTTCCTTCTCGACGACCACGAGGTCGTCCGCCGCGGGCTGCGTGACCTGCTCTCCGAGGAATCCGACATCGTCGTGGTGGGCGAGGCCGGGCGCGCCGACGAGGCGATCGCGGACATCATCATGTTGCGCCCGGACGTCGCCGTCCTGGACGCGCGGCTACAGGAGGGCAGCGGGATCGAGGTGTGCCGGCACGTCCGGTCGCACGATCCGGAGATCGCCTGCCTCATCCTCACCTCGTTCGACGACGAGGACGCCCTGTTCACCGCGATCATGGCCGGGGCCGCGGGCTACGTCCTGAAACAGATCCGGGGCACCGCGCTGGTCGACGCGGTGCGCCAGGTGGCCGCCGGCCAGTCCCTGCTCGACCCGGCGGTCACCTCCCGGGTGCTGTTCCGGCTGCGCGAGGGGCCGGTGGAGGACGAGCGCCTCGCCGGCCTCACCGACCAGGAGCGGCGGATCCTCGCGCTGATCGCCGAGGGGCTCACGAACCGGCAGATCGCCGCCCGCATGTTCCTGGCGGAGAAGACGGTCAAGAACTACGTGTCGAGCATGCTGTCCAAGCTCGGGATGGAGAGCCGCACGCAGGCGGCCGTGTTCGCCACCAAGCTGTCGTCCTGACAGCCGGCGTGGGAGCCCCGGCCCTGACTGGCCACTGGGGCGCCTGACGGGGAGCACCGCGCCGCCGGACCGGTTCAGGGCCCACCAGGCCCCTCCGCGGGCCCGACGCCGAGTCGCGGGGCGGGGGTGTCCCCGGCCGGCAGCGCGCACGGTGGCGGGATGGGCTGAACCAGCGGCACGTGCCAGGTCACCGTCGTGCCGATGCCGTCCTCGCCTGGGCCGAACTCCATCCGGCCGCCGAGGTCGAGCGCCCGGCGGCGCAGGTTCGTCAGGCCGCTGCTGCGCGACGCGCCACCCGGGCCGCAGCCGTTGTCGCGCACCTGCACCGAGACGTCGGTGTTGGTGACCCGCACCAGCACCTCGATGCGGGTAGCCCGGGCATGCCGTGCGATGTTCGACAGCGCCTCACGGATGGCCGCCAGCAGGTGCGGATGGATCACCTCCGGGATACCGCGGTCGACCGGGCCGTCGATGCGGGCCGTGGGCCGGATGCCCAGCGCCTGCTCGGCCTGCGACACGATTCCGGCGATCTCGGCCCGCAGGTCGACGGGGCCGGCGGACGCCGTCAGCGAGAAAATCGTATGGCGGATGTCGGCGATCGTCTGATCCAGCTCGCGGACGGCGTCGTTGAGCCGCACCGCGGCGCCCTCGTCGATCACCCGGGCGAGGCCCTGCATCTGCAGACCGGTGGCGAACAGCCGCTGGATGACGACGTCGTGCAGGTCGCGGGCGATGCGGTCGCGTTCCTCGAACACCGCGAGGCGTTCCCTGTCCCACTGCACGCGGGCGAGTTCCAGGGCGAGCGCGGCCTGGCCGGCGAACGCCGCCGCCATCTCCAGGTCGAGCTGGTCGAACGGGACCGCGCCCGGGGCCGCGGTGAGCATGAGCACCCCCAGCGGCCGCCCGGCGGCCAGCAGCGGGATGACCATCACGGTGCCGATCACCAGGCCGTCGACGGCCTCGCCCAGCAGGCTGTGCGCGGCGGGATCGGCGCGCACAGCGGGGACGAGCACCGCCCGACCCTCCTTCATGATCTTGAACAGCCCGACCCGCTCGGGCAGCATCCGCCCCCGCAGCTGCTCGGCGAGCGGACCGTCGACGACGGCCACCTCCAGCGACCTCGGGGCCGCGCCGGCCCGCGCGGCGGGCCGGCGGGGCTGGACGCCGAAGCGGCCGGGCCGGGCCGCCTCCGCGCTGTTCACCGGGAGCACGATCGCGGCGAGCAGGGCCGAGGTGATCTGCCTGGCACGCCGGGCGACCAGCCGTAACGCGTCGACGGGCTCGGCCACCGACAGCAGCGCCGTGGTGATCTCGGCACTCGCGGTGAGCCAGGCCTGGCGCCGTCGGGTGGCCTCGTAAAGACGGGCGTTCTCGATGGCGAAGCCGACGGCCGCGGCGAGCGCCTCGACCAGGTCCTCGTCCTCCTGGGTGAACTCGGGTCCGTGCTTGCCCACCAGGTACAGGTTGCCGAACGCCTCCCCGCGGACGGCGATCGGGACGTTGAGGAACGTGGTGAAACGAGGCCGGCCGGGCGGGAAGCCGAGCGTCTCCGGCGCGACGACGGCGGTGCCCACCCGCGGCGCGTTCCCGCCCGGGTGGGGGCCGCCCCCGGGCTCGCCGATCAGGCCGCGGCCGGGCGGCATCCGGGCGATGTCGCGGGGAACCTCCTCCCCCGGGCCGACCGCGATCAGCTCGGTGATGGCGCCGTCCTGGCCGAGGACCCCGAGCGCGCCGAGCTCGCAGTCCACCAGGGAGCGGGCCGCCTGCGCGATCCGGCGTAGCGTCACTGGCAGGCTCAGCTCGCGCGCGACATCGACCACGGCGTCGAGCAGGCCGCGCATCCGGCTCTGCACCGCGTAGACCTCCGACCTCGGAGCGGGCTTGAGGCAACGGCCGGCGCCGGTCTGGACCATCCCACGCCTCCCGTCCGATCGCCTCCCGTGACGATAACGAGCGCATGACCCCCCCGGGGGACTCCCCCGCGTATCCGGCGAACTCCTCCCTGCCACGAACGGGGCACCGGGATGGCGTAGAGTCCCTCGTATGGCCGTACCGGGCTTCCTGCTGCACAGCGACCGCGTGACCGACCTGAGCAGGGTCGTCACCGCGGCCTGTACGACCCGGGTCTGACCGCCGGCGGGCTGCTGCCCGCCGCCCGCCAGGCCCGTCC
>NZ_UBIZ01000554.1:0-1560 GCF_900465275.1 Parafrankia sp. Ea1.12
GGCCGTCGGGTGCGGGCCGTCGCGTGGACGACTGTGGCGGTCGGGTGAGTCCGGTGGGATTCACCCGACCGCCACGGTCGGGGCTGGTCGGAGGCCGGCAGGGTCAGGATGCGGCCGGGGTGGCGATGGTTTTGATCTCGAGGAATTCCTCGAGGCCGGGGGTGCCGCTTTCGCGGCCGATGCCGGACTGCTTGTAGCCGCCGAAGGGGGCGTCGGGGGCGTACCAGCTGCCGCCGTTGACGCTGATGGTGCCGCTGCGGATGCGGCGGGCGACGGCGAGGGCGCGGTCGGTGTCGGCGCTGAGGACGGATCCGGAGAGGCCGAAGATGGAGTTGTTGGCGATGTTCACGGCGTCGTCGTCGCCGTCGTGGGGGATGACGGCGAGGACGGGGCCGAAGATTTCTTCCTGGGCGATCTCGCTGTCGGGGTCGACGCCTGCGAGCAGGGTGGGGGCGTAGAAGAACCCGGGGTTGATCTTTTCGCCGCCGGTGACGAGGGTGGCGCCGGCGGCGATGGCGCGCTGCACGATGCCGTCGACCTTGTCGCGTTGCTTCTCGCTGATGAGCGGGCCCATGTAGGTGTCGGGTTCGGTGGGGTTCCCGACCTTGATCTGGGCGAGGGCGGCGGCGACTTTCTCGACGATGGCGTCGTGTTGGGCGCGGGGGACGACGAGGCGGCTGGTGATGGCGCAGCCCTGCCCGGAGTGGGAGCAGATGGTGAACGCGGCCATCATGGCGGCGAGGTCGTGGTTGGCGTCGTCGAGGACGACGAGGGCGGATTTCCCGCCGAGTTCGAGGAAGACTTTTTTGACGGTCCTGCTGGCGACTTCCATGATGCGTCGGCCGACGGCGGTGGATCCGGTGAAGGTGATGAGGTCGACGTCGGGGTGGCCGGTGAGGACTTCGGCGGCGTCGACGTCGATGGAGGTGATGACGTTGACGACGCCGGCGGGGATGTCGGTCTCGTTGGCGATGAGTTCGCCGAGGGCGAGGGCGAGCAGGGGGGTGTCGGGGGCGCCTTTGAGGATGACGGTGCAGCCGGCGGCCAGGGCGGGGGCGAGTTTCGCGAGGGCGAGCTGGGTGGGGTAGTTGTAGGCGACGATCGCGGAGACGACGCCGGCGGGTTCGCGTTCGATCCAGCGGTGGTGCTGGGCGCCGCGGGATTCGACGGTGCCGAGGTCCTGGGTGAACTGGTAGCCGGCGGCGAGGTCGGCGTAGTACTTGACGAGGTTGATCGGGTCGCCGAGGGCCGGCCCGTCGGTGATCAGGCGGGGGTGGCCGACCTCGGCGATGGTGAGTTCGCGGAGTTCTTCTTTGTGCTTGACGAGGACGTCGTGGAGCTGGTTGAGGCACTGGACGCGGAACGCGACGTTGGTCGACCAGTCGGTGGTGTCGAAGGCCTTGCGGGCGGCCTTGACCGCGGCGGTGGTCTCTTCGACCGTCGCGTCCGCGGCCTGGCCGATGACTTCGCCGGTCGTGGGGTTGATCGAGTCGACCGTCCGCTCGGTCTCGACAAGCTTTCCGTCGATCAGTAACCGCTTCACAGCCGCTCCTCGTTGAT
>NZ_UBIZ01000683.1:0-1964 GCF_900465275.1 Parafrankia sp. Ea1.12
CAGGCTGTCAAACACGGGCTAAAACGCATGCAGTACCGACCCGAACTCCTCGTCGGGTTCCTCACCGAAACCGGACTGACTTGGGAACAGCTCTGATCAACAGAACTTCACACATTAATCATCAGTAGCCGCCGATGGTCGCGCTCTCACCCATCTTCGGCCTGGACCGCGGCTGGACATTCGAGCAGGTCGGCTACTGTACCGGCCCGGCCAGCGACCCCGGATGTTCTCCACCACGGCCGCGAAGGCGAGCGCCGCAGCTTCTCCGAGGACGACTACGCAACGCTGATCGTCGCCGCGCACCACCAGCTCCACGCCCCGATCATCCTGTGCTGGGACAACCTCAAGTGCGCCACGCGGCGCCACGGAATCGAGTGGGGGTGAAAGGACTCCACCACCGGATGGTCGCAGCCGTCCGGTGAAGCTGAGGGCAGCCGCCACGTCCCGCCCGTCCGCCGGCCGCTCCGCCCGGGCTGGTCGGCCAAAGCAGCGCTCTCGGCGGCCATCATGCGTCACCCCCGGTCAGGAGCGGCGTGCCCGCCGGACGGACGTTGGGGGTGATAAGCGCAGGTAGACGGGCGGAAACGACCAGGCTCGGCTGAAATTTGCGTGGATGCTGTACGAGCCTCCCCGGGGGCACTGGTCACCGCGACCATCGGTGCGACCTGGGCATTTAGCCCGTCGGGCATCTTGGACGTCGACACTAATGCGAACCTCCACAACGTGACCGATCACGCACGGAAAGCTGCAACTATGGCTGGTGGGCTCGCATGCCCCCGCTCCCGAGCCCGCCCATGCAGCGGCCGGACGTTGAGACCAAGCCATCGGAGAAACAGCAAGGACCAGAGCAGCGGCCAGGGCCGACGCGCAAATCGCTGGACGATCGCGATGGTGGAACCTCCGGTCGCGGCCGACGGAAATCGTTGGCCGACTGCGATCAGACCGGGCAGTCTGTGCTCGTGGTCGTCCTCCCGTTCCCCGAGAACCGCACTGTGGGCACGATCGACTGGATTGGCTCCTCCTACGACCACCTGGGGCCGCTGCCGGCACGCGGTGACGTGGAAGTACCGGACGGCGGGGAGGCGACCCTGGAGATCCACCCCGCCGCGGAGCTGGATGGCCACGGCGGCAGAACCGTCGAATCGGCCTCGGTCAGCTGATCTCCGATCGACGTGCGCTTTCTCGATCAGCTGCCCTCCGACAGCATCACCGGGCTGTCGATCACGTACGCGGTTCAGCCCGGGTCGCTGTCCGCGCTGAGCGCACAGCTCGCTGCTGACACCGTGCCTCGTGATCAGCAGAAAGCCGCCGTTCCGGATCGGGCACCCCGACCTCCTTGCGGAGGTCGAGGGCCCGCGCCCGGGTTTCGGGGCAGATGAGGCCGAGGCGCCGGCGCGTCCCCTCGGTCAACTGCCGTTACACCCGCACCACGGGGTTCAGCGACCGACCGGGGTTCTGGAACACCATGGCGATCTGCTTGCCCCGGCTCTCCGCCCGCTCCTTGAGGAGATCCCGGCCCTGGAACACCACCTGGCCCGAGCATCCGGACCGAGCGATGATCAGACCCATGATCGCACGTGCCATCACTGACTTGCCGGACCCGGACTCCCCACCACACCCAGGGCCTGGGTGTGGTGGGGGTCCAGGGACACGTCGTCGACCGCGCGCACGACGCCACGCGGTGTGCCGATGTAGGCGCGAAGGTTGCGCACCTCCGGGGCAGGCTCAGCATTCATGGGTCACGGCTACCTTTCATCCGGGTAGCGACCGACTACTGCTGGAGCCGCGGGGTGACG
Source organism: Parafrankia sp. Ea1.12 (assembly GCF_900465275.1). Taxonomy (NCBI): domain Bacteria; kingdom Bacillati; phylum Actinomycetota; class Actinomycetes; order Frankiales; family Frankiaceae; genus Parafrankia; species Parafrankia sp. Ea1.12. The sequence continues at coordinate 1,797 of NZ_UBIZ01000683.1, forward strand.
ACTACGGCTGGACCCACAGTTTCTCGGGCAGCAGGGAACCCAGGCCGTACTGCGCGAGGCCGCCGACGTTCTTGCCCGAGATGGCGCCGAGCCCCCCACGCGCGATGAAGAACATCGGGGTCAGTTCGGTCAACCGTTCCTGCACGGTGTCGTAGGCCGCCTTGCGCT
>NZ_UBIZ01000550.1:0-36458 GCF_900465275.1 Parafrankia sp. Ea1.12
CCGTGCTGATGGAGACCGACGGGAGTCTGCTGATCGCGGACGGTGAGAACAACCGGGTCCGCCGCATCGGCCGGGACGGGATCATCACCACGATCGCGGGCACCGGCGCGGCGGCGCAGCTGCCCGGCGGGAGGCGTACGGCTCGCACCCGGCTGTCGATACCGTCGGCGATGTAGAGGTTCCCGAGCTGGTCGAGAGCGAGTCCGCCCGGGTACACCAGCTCGGCGGCGGTCGCCGGGCCGCCGTTGCCGGAGTACTTCGACACCCCCGTACCGGCGATCGTGGTGATGGTCCCGTCGGGGGCGATGCGGCGGACCCGGTTGCTCCCCGGGTCGGAGAGGTAGACGTTGCCCGCAGCGTCGACGACGAGGTCGGCGCCGACCGCGTTGATCTGCGCCTGGTCGGCCGGGCCGCCGTCACCGGAGTACCCCGTCTTTCCCGTCCCGGCCAGCGTGCTGATCGTCCCGTCCCCGGCGATGCGGCGCACCCGGTGGTTGTCCTGGTCGGCGACATAGAGGCTGCCGTCGGGGCCGCGGGCCAGCGCGCTCGGATAGCTGAACCGGGCGGACGTGGCCGGGCCGCCGTCACCGCCGAAGCCCTCCGCGCCGGTGCCCGCGATCGTGGTGATGATCCCGTCCCGGCCGATGCGGCGGACCCGGTTGTTCTCACCGTCCGCGATCAGCAGACTCCCGTCGGTCTCCATCAGCACGGTGTTGGGGTAGTTGAGCTTCGCGTTCACCGCGGGCAGGCCGTCGCCCGAGTAGGCCAGGCCGTCCTCGCTCACCTCACCGGCGAAACCGAACTCGTCCTGCCCCGCGATCGTGGTGATGATCCCGTCCCGGCCGATGCGGCGGACCCGGTGGTTCCGCGTGTCGGCGACGTACAGGGTTCCGTCGGGGGCGACCGCGACACTGGTCGGCTCGTCGAGCTGCGCCTCGGTGGCCGGGCCGCCGTCGCCGGAGAAGCCGTCCGCCCCGGTGCCGGCGACCGTGGTGATCGTGCCGGCCCGGTCGACGCGGCGGATCCGGTGGTTGTCGGTGTCGGCGACGTAGACGTAGCCGCGCGGGGCGTCGATGGTCAGATCGCTGGCGCGGTCGAACTCCGCCTGTACGGCGGGACCGCCGTCGCCGGAGAAGCCGTCCGAGCCGGCCCCGAACACGGTGGTGATCGTGCCCGTGGCCAGCTCCGGCTGCCAGGCCGGCGGCGGCGCGGGCGGCGCCGGGGGCGCGGGCTCGGGCTGGCCCCACACCGCCCAGCCGACCCCGCCACCGGCGACTAGGGCGAGGAGGACAGCCAGCGCCGTCACCGCGAGCGGCACCCGGCCGCCGGATCCGCCGCCGGCGAGCAGCACCGCGGGCAGCCGGGAACGCACCCGTCCGGCCGGGCCCGGGCCGCCGGCACCGCGCCACGGATGGTCGTCGGCCCGCGGGGCCCGCCCGAACCTGCGGGTGGTGATCTGGCGGACGTCGTCGGCGAGGTGGATCGGGATGCCGGCGCGGTCGAGCCAGTGCCGCCCGAACACGGCGGTGGCGGCGCGGGCCAGATCGATCGCGAACGCCCGGGCGCTGGGATGGCGGTCCTCGGGCCGCTTGGCCAGGCTGCGCATCAGCACGGCGGCCAGCGGAGCCGGCACCCCCGGCGGCGGGGGCGGGACGACCTCGGTGTGATGGCGCAGCAGCACCGGCAGCGGCAGCGACGGCGGGGCCAGTGACGCGCCGGTGAACAGTTCGTAGAGGACGACGCCGAGCGCGTACAGGTCGGTGGCCGGGCTGAGCCGGTCGCCGGTGATCTGCTCGGGGGCCATGTAGCGGGGGGTGCCCACCACCCGGCTCGCCGTCGACGCCGACCCCTCGAACACCTTCGAGATACCGAAGTCGGTGATCTTCGGCTGGCCGGCGTCGGTGAACAGGATGTTCGCCGGTTTGATGTCACGGTGCAGCACGCCGTGGGCGTGCGCGTGGGCGAGCGCGTCGGCGACGGCGAGGCCGACCGCGCAGGCGGCCTCGGGGCGCATCACCCGGTGCGTCAGCGTCCCGCCGGGCAGCATCTCCATCACCAGCAGACACAGGTCACCGCGGGTGACGTAGTCGTAGGTCCGCACGATGTGCGGGTGGTCGAGCCTGCTGAGCAGCCGGGCCTCGGTGCGGAAGTCCGCCGCCGCCTCGGCCGCTCCGCTGGAGAGCACCTTGACCGCGACCCGCCGGTCGAGCTCCTGGTGGTAGCCGGCGAGGACGAGCCCGAAGGCACCCGACCCCAGCTCACCGCCGATCCCGTAGCCCGGGAGCGCGGCGGCGACACGCGCGCGGTCGACGACTGGCACGGCTCCCCTCCGTCCTGGTCTGGTCGTCCGGTCTGTCGGTTGTCCGGCTGTCTGGTCCGCTGGTCCGCTGGTCCGCTGGTTCTCGTTCCGGCACCGGGACGGCCGGCGGCTCCGGTGCTACCCGGAGCCGGTCAGCTCCACGTGGAGCACCCGGTTGTGCCGCCGGTCGGCGACGAAGACGTCCCCGGTGGGATCGAGCGCGACCGGCCCATCGGGACTCATCTCGTCCGGGTCGACGGACTCGTCCCGGCCCGGGTGGGCGGTGCCCGCGACAGTGGTGATGATCCCGGACGGGTCGACCCGCCGGATACGCCGGTTGGTCCGGTCGGTGATGAAGATGGCGCCCCGCGCGTCGACGGCGACCCCGCGCGGGGAACGCAGCGTGGCGCGCGTAGCCGGCCCGCCGTCGCCGGAGTAGCCGGGCAGGCCGGTGCCGGCGACGGTCTCGATCACCCCGTCCAGCCCGATCCGGCGGATCCGGTTGTTGCCGGAGTCGGCGATGTAGAGCCGGCCGGGGCGGTCCATCGCCACACTGATCGGGAACGTCAGCAGGGCGTCGACCGCCGGGCCGCCGTCACCGAACGCGCCCTCGCCGTCCCCGCCGGCCACGGTCTGGATGATCCCGTCGGTGCCGACCCGCCGGATCCGGTTGTTGCCGCTGTCGGCGATGTAGATGTTGCCGGTCGGGTCGGCCACGACCCCGCCGGGGTACCAGAGGCTGGCCTCGGTCGCGGGGCCGCCGTCGCCGCCGGGCCCGCGGTCGTCGCCACCGGCCACGGTGGTGATGATCCCGGCCGGGTCGACGCGGCGGATCCGCTGGTTGAACGTGTCCGCGATCAGGATGTTGCCGGCCGAGTCGAGCGCCACCGCCGCCGGCTGACGCAGCTGCGCCTGGGTGGCGGGGCCGCCGTCGCCGGAGAAGCCCGCCTCGCCGGTCCCGGCGATCGTGGTGATCGTCCCGTCCGCCGTGATCCGCCGGACCCGGTTGTTGTCGAAGTCGGCGACGTAGATGTTGCCGGCCCAGTCCGCGACCATCCCGAACGGGCCGTTGAGCGCCGCCGAGCCGGCGGGGCCGCCGTCGCCGGAGAACGCCGCCTCGCCCGTCCCGGCCACCGTGACCACCGGGTACGGCGGTGGCGGCGGCAGCGGTCCCGGCCGTTCCGGCGGCGCCGCCGTACCCGGACCGCTCAGCGGGCTGGCCGGAGCGGCACCGGTGACCGCCTGCTCGTCGCCGGTGACCCGCGGGACGACCAGCGCGGCCACGACCGCCAGCACCGCCGCGACCGCGGCGCCGACAATCCACACCCGCCGCCGGGACGCCCGCCGGCCGGCCGGTCCCTCAGGCCCGCCGGGGCCGGCGTCGGGTGCTCTGCCAGGCGTGGCGCCGGGGGTGGCCCACGGTCCGCCGGGATGGTGGCCGGCAGCCTGGTGACCGGGGCCGCCACCGGCCGGCTCGCCTGGCGCCGCAGGCGGGAACGCGCCGGGCGGGCCGACAGGCACGGGCTCCGGAAGCAGGGAGGTCACCGGCGGCAGCGGCGGGTCCAGCCTCGTGGTCCGCCCCGCCGGATCGTCCTCGGCCCCTGTGCTGGCTCCGGCCCCGGAGGTGCCGGAGCCAGGTGTGCCGCCGGTGCCGGTGCCGGTGGCGCCCGGCGGTCCCAGCGCCGGGTGGGGCCCCGACCCCTGCTCGCGCAGCCCGTCACTGACCGCCAGCGGGACGTCCGCCCGCGCCAGCCAGTCGCCGCCGTACCCCAGCCGCGCGGCCGCGGCGAGATCCATGGCGAACTGCCCGGCGGTGCGGTGCCGCTCCCCCGGCGCCTTCGCCAGCGCTCTGGCCAGCACCGCCGCCACCGGTGGCGGAACGCCCGGCGGCGGAGCCGGGACGACCTCGCAGTGATGGCGTAACAGGTCGGGCGCGGTCAGGCCGGCACCGAACAGCGGCGTCCCGGCCAGCAGCTCGTACAGGGTCGCGGCCAGCGCGTAGATGTCCGTCGCGGGCCCCAGGCGGCCCCCGGTCACCTGCTCGGGCGCCATGTACTGGGCGGTCCCGACGACCCCGCCGGCGGTCAGCGGCGTCCCGTCGACGAGCCCGACCACGCCCAGGTCCGTCAGTTTCGGCCGGCCGTCCGCGGCGAAAAGGATGTTGGCGGGTTTGACATCGCGGTGCAGGACGCCGGCGGCGTGGGCATGCATCAGCGCGTCGGCGGCGGCGAGCACGACCGCGCACGCGGCCTGCGGGGTCAGGCTCTGGCTGGCCAGCGTCCCGCCGGGCAGCAGTTCGGTCACCAGCAGCCGCAGCCCGTCGGCGGGGACGATGTCGAGCAGCTGGCACAGGTGTGGATGATCGAGCTGGGTGAGGATCCGGGCGTCCTGGTCACGGTCCGGGGCCGGCGGCGGACCGGCACCGGGATCCGACCCGAGCACGACGGTGCCCGCGGACGCCCCGCTGGGGCCGTCACCGTCGGCCACGCCCAGGTCGAGGATCTTGACGGCCACGTCCGTTGCGGCGCCGTCGCCCGCCGCGTCGCCTCCCGCCTGGTCCAGGCCAGGCGCGACGGGGCCGGGTGCGAGTCGACGCCCGGCGATCACCAGACCGAACGCGCCCGCGCCCAGCTCGCGGCCGAGCACGTACCCCGGCAGTGCCGTGGCCACCCGAGCCCGGTCGATGACCGACACAGACCGACCTCCTGGTCGCCGCCCCGCGGAACGATGGTGCGCGAGACACGCCCGCTATCACCATCCGTGCCCCTTTTCGGGCACCCCTAGAGTGCCGGATGGTAGCAAAGCGCGATCGGTCCCGGTCTGGCAGTGATACGCCCACCCGGGCCCTAACACGACCGACGCATGACCGGCTTCGACCCCACCGCAGCACTCTGACCTGCGGTAACGCAGCGAACGAGATGCCCGGCGGCCGCGGCACCCGCCCCGACTCGCCGGACCGACCGGTACCCGCTGACGGCTATCCGACAACGAGGCCAGGAGCCGGCCTCCGGCGCGAGCGGCCCTCATGCCGTAGTGGACGACCCTGACACCCGGCGCCGTCCCATCAACGAGATCTGCCTGGTCCGGGACGACCTCCTCGTCGCGGACCTGTGTCACGCCGACCTCGAAGGCGCCTGGCTGGAAGGCGTGCAGGGGACCACATCCACGTGCTGACCCGACATCGCCCTGCCCGACATCGACCCGGGTCACCCCAGCCAATCCCCTGTACGCCCCCGATGTCATTCATGGCTGGCGCGACGACAATCGCACTCCGTGACGTCATCACTGGTGGAGGTGCGAAAACCATTTTCGCATATGTTCGCGGCGAGCTCGTCGCGCCATCCATTCCCGACGGAGATCAAATACCTCTCGGTAGAACAGCAAGATCACCAGTCGGAGGCACGGGCCGTCAACGGCGTTGACTATCTTGGGTTTGGGATGGCGGGCCGCGTTCGAGGGGCGGGACCGGGCATAGGGACGCCCCGGCACCCGGAGGAGACACTTCGACGACCGGGCCTTCGCGGCGCCCGGCTGGTTGTGGTTGCTGGTGGCGTTGGCGTGATCGGGTTCGGTTCGGCGCCCGACCAGATAGGTTGCTGCGCGTGCCCGATTTCAATCTCGCTGCTTCCTCGCCCGCTGAGGCGTTCGCGGTTCTGAGGGAAGGCAACGCGCGCTTCGTGCGCGGTGAACGGCTGCACCCGAACCAGGATGCTGACCGTCGATCGGCTGTGGCGCCGAGACAGCATCCGTTCGCCGTGCTGTTCGGATGTTCTGATTCCCGCCTGGCAGCTGAGATCATCTTCGACCGGGGGTTGGGGGATCTCTTCGTGGTGAGGACCGCCGGTCACGTCGCCGGGCCTGAGGTTCTGGGCAGCATCGAGTACGGCGTCAGCGTGCTCGGCGCGCCACTCGTCGTCGTTCTCGGGCACGATTCGTGTGGCGCTGTCACCGCGGCGTCCGAGGCAGATCGTGACGGGACCGCGCCTGCGGGCTATCTCGGGGACGTGGTCGAGCGGGTGATGCCGAGTGTGTTGTCGGCGCGGGCGGCCGGACACACTGACATCGACGCGTTCGTGCGCACGCATATCCGGCGGACGGTCGACGGCCTGGTCGGCCGATCAGTCCTGCTCGCGGCCGAGGTCGCCGCAGGACGATGTGCGGTAGTCGGTCTGTCCTACCGGCTCGCCGAGGGCACCGTCGGCGTTGTCACCAGCCACGGGCCTGTACCCGCAGCCACCCGATGACCTGCGCCGGCGCCCTCCGGCTGCCTCACTGTGGACCACACCGGCGACCGGCCTCGCCGAGTCGCGGCCCTACCTGTCAAGATGGTTCGAGCCAGGGATGTCGGTACATGCCTCACCAGAACCTACCTCGATGATTGATGGATCGTACGGGGCCCGCGCTCACGGCTCTATCCACTAAAGCGCGAGACCGTCCTTTAGCCGCCCAGATTCATTACCCGTGTCCGTAGTAGTTTGCTCGCTTGTCCACCAAGAGGCGAACGACCGATTCGGCGATCGATAACGAAGGGTCATTTCGAAGGCTCCGATATTCATCCAGGCGTAGAGTTTTACCATTCTCGAGCGATAGAACGGGAATTCGCCAGGGAAGAACTTCGCCCGGATCGACAATGGAGGTGGAATTTATTTCGGACCAGGAGAATTTCCTGGTGTTTTGGATTCTGTGAAGTGAAATCCCCACATCTCCCACCACGACTCGAAGGCGAATTAGTCTCACAATCAAGAGGGTACTCAGTGTCGCTATAGCTCCGCTTGAAGATGCGGCCACCTACGCCTCCCACCTCGTCAGCGGAAACTACCAGTCCACTTAGGCCGATCGCTCCAAAGGCCATTGCTGGCACTGTCATCGCCCAACTATAGAGGCGGGGTCGCAGTACTATCCCGTCAGCAGCCATAGCAGCATTCCTTCGATCAGGGTGCACAGTAGCGGCGGTCCCGCCACCGAGCGAAACCACTGGTAAAATTTGCGGCCCCGCCCAGTCCGCCTCCCGCTTTCAGAATCCCTTCGTATGCCGGCAGAGGATGGGGAGTAGGGCAGGCCGAAGCGGTCGGCACGCCTATTTCGTAAAGTGCTATTCTTCCATGGATCACGTCGTCTTATGGACCCTCGCCGACAAAGCATCACCCACTCTCACCAAAAATCTAATCGCCGCCACCTGAGACAAATGGACGCACCGAGACCGCGTCGTCGAGGCCACCGAGGCCCGCGCCGGCCTCGACTTCCCCCACGCCGTCCAGGCCGTCCAGATCACCCGCCGACGGCGGCCCCACACCGGCGGACCCGAGAGGACGACCTCGCCCGCGGCCACTGGACCATCGAGAACCAGTTGCACTGGATCCGCGACGTCGCCTTCGACGAGGACGACCACCGCGCCAGCACCGGCAACGCCCCTCAGGTCATGGCCAGCCTCCGCAACCTGACGATCAGCATCCTGCGCCTGACCGGCGCCACCAACATCGCCCAGGCACTATGCCCCCACGCCCGCCAACTCGAACGACCACTTCAGGCGATCATGAAACCTGAATTACTAGCCCGCAGCCTTGCCGGAGCCCTGCCCCCGGCCGGCACGGTGCTCCTCAGCATTGATGAGAGAACCGGGATCAGGCGAAGACCCGCAGATCCTGCTGCCACCCGACCGCGGCGCACGCCAGGAGTCCGAGTACGGACGAAAAAGATCCGTTCAACCAGATTCCCATTCAACAGCGATCTCAAGATCCTGAAACCACTCTTCTATCCGGCGTTCATTCTCGGCCCAAATATCCCAACCCTCACCCGGGTCACCCGGCGGATTCTCCGAGACGTAGATATGCCAACCAGCTCCGGCCCTGTCTTTTTCTATGCAGATATAACGGCCACCATACTCTCCGGCTACAACCCTTCCAGCCACACCCGTTCGCCACAATGGAATCGACACAGAAACCCCTCGTCTCCCTACTGTAGATCCGAGCCGGGGTCGAATCCGAAGATGACCGTTGTGACGCCACCTTCCACTCGGCTTCCCGCGTCGCTCAAAATTACTCCAGACTCCGCCGTACGGGTTCCTCGCAGGACTCCTGTTACGAAGGCCCTATACGCCGTGACCGCGCCCCTGCCACTGAGATAAAGGAGGCGGCAGGCTGAACTACAACGGCTGTACCAGGAGAACGCCCGCCTGCACAGAGCGCTGCTGCGGCGGGGAGACACCGCTCCCGCACCGAGGCCCTCCACGTCGTGCCGGCCGGCGGCCGGCGGCGGTTCAGTGCGCGACGGTTACCGCTCGGCGGTGGAGGTCGCGGCGGTCGAGCACGTCCAGCAGGGCCATGGCCAGGTCGGAATAGGTGATGCTGCGGGCCCTCGGCAGCGGCGCCTCCGTGGCGACGCGGTAGGAGCCGGTCCCGGGGCGGGCGATCAGGCGGGGCGGGCGCACCGAGATCCAGTCGGCGTCACTGGTCCGCAGGATGTCCTCCATCCGCCGCATGTCGGCGTAGGCCTCGCCGAAGAAACGGTCGAGTACCGGCATCATCAGCCGCCGTTCCAGGAAGGGCAGTTCGCCGCGCGGCCCCGCCGGGGTCGCGGAGATCACGGCGATGGTGCCCGCGCCGCCGGCCCGCATCGCCGCGAGCAGGTTGCGGACGCCGGTGGAGTACACCGTCGTCGGTTCCCTGCCGGCCGCCGCGCCCAGCGCCGAGACGACGGCTTCGACGCCGGCGAGCGCTGGGAGGAGGGTGTCCCGGTCGAGCACGTCCGCGGCGGCGACCTGCAGGTTGTCGTGCCGGGCCGGCACCGCCTCGGGCCGGCGTGCCACGGCCGTCACCCGATGGCCGCGGGCCAGTGCCTGCTCCACGACCAGGGCTCCGGTCCGCCCGGTCGCCCCCACCACGGCGATCTTCATCTCAGCCACTCCCCACCTCGATCACACAGAATCGGCGCCAAACGCCCGTCCAGTGATTGTCACCTTAGATGACAATCACTGGACGGTACACTTCCGACTCGTGAGCGACGTCCCGGCGGCCCCCTACTCCGCGTCCCTGCCCTTCCTGCTGTCCCAGGTCGGCGCCTGCACGGCGCAGGAGTTCGCCGACCGGCTGGCGCCGCTCGGCGTCTCACCGCGAGCGTTCGGTGTGCTCAGCAACCTGACCACCGCGGCCGCGGGCCGGACCCAGCAGCAGCTCGCGGACGCGCTGGGCATGCACCGCAACAACATGGTCGGGTTGATCGACGAGATGGAGGAGGCGGGCTGGGTCCGGCGGCGGCGCAGCGCACAGGACCGGAGGGCCTTCGAGATCGACCTGACGCCGGCCGGCACGGCACTCCTGGAGCAGGTCGCGGAGATGCTCCCACCGCTGGAGGGCGAGATCGCCCGCGATCTGACCGCCGACGAGCGGCGGGTGTTCGTCGGCCTGCTGCGCCGGGTGGCCGCGACGCTGAAGCTGCACCCGGGGATCCATCCGCACCTGGGAGCCCGGCCCCGTTCCACCTGTGCGACGCCCGAGGATTCCTAGGCCGATCACCGGCCGCCGGTATACCGATGGGCGGCACAGTCGACGGTATGATCGCGGGGTGTCCGCCTCCGTCCCGCTGCGGGAACCGACGTTTCTCATTCTCGCCGCGCTGGGGCCCGGGCCGCTGCACGGCTACGGGGTGATCAAGGCCGTCGAGGAGATGTCCCAGGGGCGCGTCCGGCTCCGCGCGGGCACCCTGTACGGCGCGCTCGAACGCCTGGAGGCTGACGGGCTCGTCGCCTTCGACGGTGAGGTGTCGGACGGCGGCCCGCCACGCCGCAACTACCGGCTGACCGACACCGGTGCCGACCTGCTTGCTCAGGAGGCCGCGAGGCTGCGGGCGAACGCCGACCTGGCCGTGGCCCGGCTCGGGTTGCGCGGCACGTGACGGCGTCCACCCCCGGCCCGCTGGGACGCTGGAGCGACGGCCGGCTCGCCGCGTCGACGCGGTGGCTCGCCGCCCGCCTCGAGGGTGTGGACCCCGCGTTCACCCACGACGTGGCGCTCACCGTCGCGGAGGTCGGTGCCACCCGCGGCCGGCGCGCCCACCTCGGCGAGCTCGGGTCGCTCGCCGCGCTGGCGCTGCGCCTGCGCGCACGGGCCCGCGCCGGACCGGGGCCTGTCGACATCTGGCGCGGCGGCCTGTACCTCGGCGCGGTGGTGTTACTGCTCGTCATGACGGTGGATGTCTGGACCGCACAGTTCGGCGGCGCGACGCCCCGGATCACCCCCGCTCTCCTGATTGGTCAGGTTCCCGAGTGGTGGACCGCCGTGGCGGGAGTGAGCGGGGCGGTAGGCGTCGGACTGGGATACAGCGGGCGGCGGGCCGGCGCACTGACGGCAACCGCGCTCACGGTCCTGGTCACGATCACAGCCAGTCTGACCGCCGCGAACAGCGGCGGGTACGGGGATCTCGGCTGGCTGTCCGGCCTCGGCGTGGTCTTCCTGGGCCTGCTGCTGGGCCGTCCGGCGCAAAGGCCGGCGGCAGCGGCCGGGCCCTCCGTGCGGCACTGGCCGCGGTCCGCGCGCCGGGCCGGCGTCGCCGCGACCTACGCCGCCGGCCCGCTGCTCGCACTCGCCGCGACCTGCACCGTGGGAGAGGCGGCACCGGTCGCGCTCCGCCTCGGCCTGACCGTCCTGCTGCCCGCCTTGTGCGTCCTGCTCGGCGGGCAGGATCCACGGCTGGCGGCCGCCGCGGCCGTCGTGTGGTTCGGCCGGCTCGCGCTGGGTGCGCTCGGGGAGCTCGGCGACGCCCTGCGGGCCGTGGCGCTCGACCGTGACGAGCTGCTCCTGCTGCGCTGGCTGCTGATGGCGGCGGGAGTGGCGATCGCGGTGGCGGTGACCGGCAGTGGAAGCCGCCGCCTCACCGAACTGCACTGAAACTCACTGACCCGCACTGACCCGCGCCTCCAGCGGGGCGGCCAGCTGTCCCGTTGCCCACTAGTACGTCTACCGTTATATTGGCGATCAGAGTACCGGCTACCGATATAGACAGGGTCGGTGGCCGGGGCGACACTCCCCGCCGTTCGGAGGACGACCATGAGCACCGACCGAGACACCCCATCCAGCCCGCCCGCTGTCGAGCCACGAACCCGGCTCGCGGCCGCGGCGGCGAGCATCGCGGGCGGCGCCGCCGTCCTGCTCGACGCGCCGGTGGACATCGCCGGCAGCGAGAACGCCGTGCTGAACACCGCCGGGGTCGCCGCGCCCGTCCTCGCGGTGCTCGCCGTCGCCGGCATCACCGCCTGCCTGCGCAGGCCGGGTCCCCTCGCCGGGCCGGGCAACCGGCTGCTCGACCTGGGCGCGCTGGCGAACATCGTCGGGCTGGTGCTGCTGACCGGTATCGAGTTCTCCCGGGTGTACGTGCTGTTCCCCCTGGATGAGCCCGTCCGCGACGCGCTCGCGGACTCCGCCCCGACGATGCCGGCCGTGTACACCGCCGGGATCCTCTACGTCGCCGGCAGCATGCTGTTCGCCACGGCGCTCGTCCGTGAACGGTTCGTCCCCGTCGCGAGCTGGCTCCTCCTGCTGATGGCCCTGCCCGGCACACTGGTGGACGTCCTTCCGCTCGCCCTGGTGGCCGTCTTCCAGGCCGTGGCCGGAGCCGCGTTCGTCCTGGTCGGCGTCCACCTGCTGCGGGTGGACCGCGACCGCGCCGGCCTCGGTGACCACGGCACGGGTGCGGGCGTGGGGAAGGCGACGGTGGTTACGGGATGAGGTGCTGGCTGCCAGGAGTCGTGGCGAGGTGATGGCTGCCGGGAGTCGTGGCGCAGGGGTGCTCGCCGACGGCCGTGGCCGTGGCGACGGTGGCGGCGGTGGCGGTGGCGGCGGTGAGGCTGGCGAGCAGGGTGAGCCGTTCGGCGCTCGCCGAGCCCGGCTCGGGGGAGAGCACGAGCAGCCGCAGGCCCGAGTCGTCCTGCACGCGCAGCACCTCCTCTGCGAGGACGAGGTCGCCCACCAGCGGGTGCCGGTACTCGCGGACGGCGTGCCCGCAGTCACGCACCTGGTGGCGGGCCCAGTTCACCGCGAATTCCGGGCTGTTCACACACAGCTCGCCGATGAGGGTGGTGAGCTGCTGGTCGTCGGGATACTGACCGGAGGCCAGCCGCAGGTAGCGGACGACCTCATCGACCTTGCGCCGCCAGTTCACATAAAGATCACGGATGTGGGGGTCCAGCAGGATGAGGCGGGCCATGTTCGGCTGGGTCGCGCAGCGGTTCGGCGCCGCGAAGTCCAGGTGCGGCGCGAGCAGGGCGTGCGCGAGCCGGTTCCAGGCCAGGACGTCGGTCCGCCGTCCGATGACGAGCGCCGGCACGTCGCGCACCGCGTCCAGCAGCAGCCGCACGCCCGGGCGGACCTTCTCCGGCCGGGCGGTGCGCCGGGCGACGCGCGCCGGGCGGGCCAGGGTGCGCAGGTGGGCGTGCTCGTCGTCGCCGAGCAGCAGCACCCGGGCGAGCGCGTCCAGGACCGCGTCGGACGCGTTGCGACTCTGCCCCTGTTCCAGCCGGGTGTAGTAGGTGACACTCACCCCGGCGAGCTGGGCCAGCTCCTCGCGCCGCAGGCCCGGGACGCGGCGGCGGTCACCCGGGCGGGTCAGGCCGACGTCCGCGGGTGTGATCTGGTTACGCCGCGAACGGAGAAACTCCCCCAGCTCGGTCATGCTCGGCATTGTCACGCCGCGCGGCGCGCGAGTCGACGGGGCGAGGGTGACCCTGCCAGTGCCAGGAACCACCAGGACCGGGTTCCGCCGCCGGGCTATTCCCGGTGGTCGTCACCCTGACGGTGCCATCCACGCCGTGGGCAGGACCCGTGGGGGTGGCAACGGCGGGGGCGTGGCTAGGGCCGCCGACGTCCAGAATCGTGCGGGGCATGACAGATTCGATGCCCGCGGCGATCTCGGAACGGGCCTCCGTCGGCGCGCCGGACGCGACCGACCCGGCCGGCGTCGCCGTGCCGGCCCCGAGGCACCCCGCGCCGTCCGCGACCGGGCGGCCCGCCACCGCGGATCGACGGCCGGCGGGGCCCGACCGGATGACTCCGCGGCAGCGGCTGGCGCTCGTGCTGCTGCTGGGGACGCAGTTCATGCTCGCGATCGACTTCTCGATCCTCAATGTGGCCCTGCCGTCGATCGGGGCGGGGGTCGGGCTCGGTGAGGGTGACCTGCAGTGGATCGCGACCACGTTCGCGCTGCCCTCCGCGGGATTCACCCTGCTGTTCGCGCGGGTCGCCGACCTGGCCGGGCGGCGCCGGATGTTCCTCACCGGCCTGGTGCTGCTGATCGTGGCGTCCCTGCTCGGCGGGCTCGCCCAGGGGCCGACCCTGCTGCTGCTCGCCCGCGTCGGCCAGGGCCTCGCGGCCGCGATCGCCATCCCGGCCGCGCTGTCCCTGCTGGTCACGACGTTCCCGGAGGGCCCCGTCCGGCAGCGTGCGCTCAGCCTCAACGGTGCGCTGCTGCCGGCCGGCTTCACCGTGGGCGCGCTGGTGGGCGGGCTGCTGACCGGCTATCTCAGCTGGCGCTGGGCCTTCCTCGTCAACGTTCCGGTGGCGCTGGCGATCCTGCTCGCCGCGCCGCGGGTCGTCCCCGGTGGCCGCGCGGACGTCCGCCAGCGGCTCGACGTCCCCGGTGCGCTGACCGTCACCGCCGGGCTGGTCGCCTTCGTCTACGGCATCTCCAGCGGCGGTGAGGACGGCTGGGGCCGGCCGTCGGTGTGGATCGCGGTGGCCGCGGGGCTCGTCCTGCTCGGCGCCTTCTGGCGGATAGAGGCGACCAGCCCGCATCCGCTGGCCTCGCTGGAGGTGCTGCGGCTGCGCCACGTCGGATGGGGCAACCTCGGCGGGTTGGTCGTCTTCGCGATGGGCAGTTCGATCGTGTTCCTGATGACGCTGTACCTGCAGCGGGTCCTCGGCTACTCGGCGGTGACGACCGGGCTGATCTTCGGGCTGCCCGGGGCGGCCGCGTTCGTGGCCGGACTGGTGGCACCGCGCGTCCTGGCCGTCGTGGAACCGCGCCGCACCCTGGTGTTCGGGCTGCTCGTCCAGGGCCTGTCCGCGCTGGCCCTGGCCTTCGTCGGGCTGGACCGCAGCTCGCTGTCGCTCGTGCTGGCGGCCTCCGCCGTCGGATTCTTCGGCCACGCCAGCGGGCTCGTCGCCTACCTGGTGACGGCGACCTCCGGGCTACCCGACACCCAGCAGGGCCTGGCCACCGGCCTGACGACGATGACCCAGCAGGTGGCACTCACACTGGGCATACCGATCATGAGCGCGGTGGCGACCGCCCGGACGTCCGCGCTCACCGCGGGTGGCGACCACTCGGCGCGGGAGGCGACGCTGGGCGGCATCCAGACCGCGCTGGTCGTGAACGGGCTCGTCACGATCGCCCTGGCCGCGCTGATCGCGGCCTTCCTGCTCCGCCGCCGCCCGGCCCTCCGGACAGCCATGGTGTAGCCGCACCCCGTGCCCGAACTGATGACGGCCGTTCCAGCAGAACCGTGGCGGGTGAGTGGGTCCATGGACTCACTCACCCGCCGCGCTTTCCCGGGTACGCCCGGTTTCGGTGAGGTCTGTCGGCGGGCCCGGGGGTCCGCACGCCGGTGATGTGGTGGGCCGATCGGGGGTCCGGGCAAGAGGGGGACGCGGCGGCAAGCACCATGGGGTATGGCCAAACGCGCTCTCCCGCCCCGCGTCCCCGCGTTGATCGGTGACGGCACGGAGTTCGACTCGAAGGAGTTCCTACGGATGTCGGTCGACGTCCTCGCGGACATCGACGTCGACGCGCTCGACGAGGCGGGCAAGGTCGCCTACGCGCAGGCTCTCGCGCTGGTGGCGATCGCGTCCAACGCGAAGCACCTGCAGCACCTGCCCCTGATCGAGGGCAACCTGGAAGTGCCCTGAACCCACGTCCACGTTCCCGACGCTGATGACCGTGCTGGCCCAGGACTACGGGGGAAACGTCCTGTTGGCGTTCCAGCGGGTGGCCGAGCAGCAAGCCACGGGCGTCGCCCCGCTGCCGCTTGCGCTGGTGGCGCTGTGGAGGGGCGACGACCTCCTGCTGGTCCGCGACCGCCGCCGGGAGTGCTGGGAGCTGCCCGGCGGCACGATCGAGCCCGGGGAGACACCCCGGCAGGCAGCCGTCCGCGAGCTGCGCGAGGAGTCCGGGTACGAGGCCGAGGCGCTCGTGTTCGCGGGCCTCGCGCACTTCGGCCTGGCCGCCCCGTCCCGGACGGAGTACGCCGCGGTCTTCACGGGACGGGCCGGTGCCTCCCACCCGTTCACACCCGACGCGGAGATCGCCACGATCACCTGGTGGGACGGCACCCGCCCGCTTCCCGGCCGGGTACAGGTCATGGACGTCGCCCTCGCCCGCCTGAGTCGAACCGCGCCGCCGCCGCGTTGAGAGCCTGCTCCGGCCGGCGGTGCTGGCGTGAGAATCGGCGAGGCGGCGGTCAGTCCTCCAGGTCGACGAGGATCGACTCCTCTCCGACGAGGATCGGCTCGCCCGCCGTCGTCTCGGTCGTGGTGCCGTCGAGATGGCGAACCGTCCGGGTGCGCGGGCCGGCCGTCGTCGCGGCGGTGCCGTCATGGGTCCAGCGGATGAAGGCGCTGTGTGTTCCTTCGGCGTCGCGCACCTCGAACTCGCACTGCCAGACGTTCTCGGGCTGGCCGACGGCCACACCGCGCCCGCAGGACCGGCTGCTGGCGCCGTGGAGCCAGCGCTGAAGCTGCTCGACGGCGAGCGCCGCCCCGGTCGGCGCGCCCCCGACGGCCTGTAGGACCAGCGGGATCTTCGTGCCGCCCCAGTTGTAGAAGTACATGCGTTCGAGGTTCAGATCCCGCGCGTAGATGCCGGCGAGAAAGAAGCGCACGGCGTAGTTGCGGGCGGTGACATCGTCAGAGCGCGGTCTGGGAACGGATCCTGTAGGTGGTCCCGGTGTTCCACAGCGGCGGGTGGTTCCCGGTGTCGTGCAGAATCTTGTCGACGGTCATCGCCATGCCGAGCATCGACTCCGGTGGGTCGGCGGCGCTGCGCTGATGCAGTTTGATCCCCGCCGCGTCGCAGTGGTCGTAGCCATCGAGCTCGGCGAAGCGCCGCAGCGTCTGTTGGCCCTCCGGTGTCTCGAGGTTCCCCATCCCCGGGCACACCAGCCTGGCGGCCGGGTCCACCGCACGGATCACGCGGCTTGCCCGGCGGGTCATCTCGACGAGGGTCTCCACCGGGCCGTCGAAGAAGCGGCGGTCGTTGCCGAGCACCCACAGTTCGTAGGCCTCGATCCGGCCCCGGTACCGCTCGGCCAGGGCTCGGACGAACACGTCCCAGTCAGCGAGGTCATCGGGTGGCGTGGCACGGGTGCCGTCCGGATAGAGCCCGCGCGCCCCGCCCGGGCTCGCCCAGGGGGGTGTGCCGCCGAGGACGAACAGGACGGGTAGCCCCGCGTGCTCCGCGCCGGCCACCTGCCGGTCGACGATCGTCCACTCGAACTCGCCCCGGGCGAACTGGATCTCGGACCAGCGGGTGCCGCTGTCCCAGAGCCGGACGGCGCCGACGCGGAAGGCCGGCATGGAGCCGGTCGCGCTGTTGACCGTCACTCCGAACAGAGTCGGCCGCACAGGCGCGAACGGCCGCGTCCATGCCGGTCCGTCGATCCACTGGGCCACCGGCACGCCCTCCGAAGCGGCTTCCACGGACGGTGAGGACCCCTGGGACACGGCTGACACCGTGGCGAGGACCGCGGTGGCGACCAGTAACGCACCCAACACGAGCATCCGTCGCGGGCGGTTCCGGCGCGGGTCGAGCGCCTCGGTCGGCTCCGAGGAGATCCCGGCGGGCGGAAGGGATGGTTGGCCGCCCGCCACGCCCTCGACCACGACGCCGCGGATCTCCGCGGATCTGATGCCGATGCCAGCCTTGTCGCCGTCGCCGTCGCCGTCGGCATCGGCATCGGCATCGGCATCGGCATCGGCATCGGCATCGGCATCGGCCGAGTCAGCGCAGCCAGCGGCGGGCAATGACCCGACGACGCCACCGCCGTCGATGGCCGGACGGGGCGCGCCGCCAGCCGTCGGTTCGTGCTCCGGCGGCGGCGGATCCGCATCCCCAGGTCGTCTCGGATCGACCGCGACCGCAGACATCCAGAGCCGGAAGAGTCGTTCTATTTCCTTATTATCCGCGCCGCACAGGCGCGCGATCTTTTCCAGAATCGCGAACTCGGTCGGGACCGTGCGGCCGACGCAGTATCGCTGCACCGTCGACCGGCCCGCGTTGACGCGAACGCCAATCCATGCATAGCTCCGGCCACTGCGCTGTTTGAGGTGGGAAAGGTACTCACCCAGTTCTCTGGCCCCCGCCTGGGTCAACCCTGCCTCCGTACGTAGGACGCGTCCACCGGGCACCGCGGCCGGAGCCTACCGGCGAGCGACCACCGGGGTCCGTCGCTCGGTCCGATCGGCGGAAACCATGATCCGGCTACTCGCGGGAGCAACCGATCCGCAGACGGACGGATCGGAGACCTCTCCTATCCCGCCGAGCTTCACGGGGTAATAATCGATCTACGTACAGGAAAAATCAACGGCGCTGCGTACGCCGAAGTCAAATCCGGGAGTCAGGTACGGGCCGGAGACATCCTGTCCATCGATCGCGCAGATTTCACCGTGCCGCTGCCGGGCGGGGACGCGGACAGGCATTTCTACTCGACCGACGAGATCAGCGCGGCCGGAACCTGGGACTACTGCGAGGCGACGGCGAGCGTGAACGGGCAGGCGCTGCGAACCGCAGGCTATCGCTGCCGCCCATCGGCCGGTCCGGGTCTGCCTCCGGCGCGACGGTGGCCTCCAGTGCGCCAACCTCTGGTATGCCGACACCAACGACAAGAACTGGGTGATCTTCTGAGGTGATCAGCTGAGTGGAGTCGTGACCGGGCCGGTCGGTGGTGGTCACCACCGACCGGCCCGGATTTCCGCATGGGCGTCTTCTCTTCCGCACCCCGCTGCGCGGCACTCCCCTCCCCGGATGCAAAGGGAGATGTCGGCCGGGGCGCGCCGATGGAATTCGCGGTCTACGGCGGTCTGACCTGGGAAGGGACCATCGGGTCGACGCGTGGGAGCCGAGGAGGAACTGTGGGCGTGCGGTTGGCGGACGAGGGCAGGGATCTTCTTCACCGGACGGCGGCGCGCCACGTCGGGGACGACGCCGGGGACGACCTCGTCCCCGGCCTGGTCGCCCTCGTCGCGGCCGGGGACGACGTGCACGTGGAGGCGCTGGGCGCCCTCGCCGTCGGCGGCGCCCCGATGGCGCGGGACACCATGTTCCGGATCTCCTCGACGACCAAGCCGATGACGGCCGCGGTGACGATGACCCTGGTCGACGACGGGCTGGTGGACCTCGACGAGCCGGTCGACCGGCTGCTTCCGGAGCTGGCAGGACGGCGGGTGCTGTGCCATCCGGACGGCCCGCTCGACGACACCGTCCCGGCGCGGCGGCCGATCACGGCGCGGGACCTGCTGACGTTCACCTTCGGGTTCGGCCTCGCCGGGGAGATGTTCACCGCGGCGGCACCGTGGCCCGTCGTCGAGGCGGCCGACCGGCTACGGCTGGCCACGTTCGGACCGCCCGACCCGGCGACGCCGCCGGCCGCGGACGAGTGGATCGCGCGGCTCGGGTCGCTGCCCCTGATCACCCAGCCCGGGGAGCGCTGGCTGTACAACACCGGAGCCTCGGTGCTGGGCGTGCTGGTGCAGCGCGCCGCGCGGGCACCGTTCGCCGAGGTGCTGCGCGCCCGGCTGTTCGACCCGCTGGGCATGCACGACACCGCGTTCTGGGCGCCCGGTCCCGGCCGGCTCCGCCGCCTCGCGACCGCCTACCGGCCCGAACCGGCGGGCCTGGTCGCCTGGGACGAGCCCGCCGGCAGCGCCTGGGGCCGGCCGCCGGAGTTCTGCGACGGCGCCGGGGGTCTGCTGTCAACGGCCGACGACCTGCTCGCGTTCGCCCGGATGTTCCTCGACGGCGGCGCCCCGGTGCTGTCCGCGTCGTCCGTCCGGGCGATGACCACCGGTCAGCTCACTGCCGGGCAGAGGTCGCGCGGCGGGCTGCTCCCGGGCGACTTCGACGACCAGTCGTGGTCGTTCGGCCAGGCGGTGCACGACAGCGGCGCTTTCGGGTGGGACGGCGGCCTCGGCTCGTCGTGGCTGGTCGACCCCGCCAGGGAGCTGACCGTGATCGTGCTGACCCAGCGCATGTTCGGTGACTCGGGCCTCCCCGACGTCCACGCTGAGATCCGCCGGGCCGCCCGCGCCGCGCTCGCCTGAGCCGTCGCGCCCCGCGGACCCCCTCCCCGGAGCCGGACGCGGCCGCCTCGCAGCGCGCCTGTCAGCCATCCGTAGCCTGAGGACGTCCGCCACAGCTCGTGATCGTCGCTTCGCGGCTCCCGCTGGGTAGCCTGGCCGCGGACCGTGTGTGACCGCCCACCACCATGTCCGGTGCCGGTGGGGGCGGACCGACCGCGAAGGCGAGGGACGGCTGTGGCCCCGTTCGACCCCCCGTACAACTCCGCCGCTCTCGAGGGGGCCGCCTTTGACAGGGCCGCTTTCGAGGCGGCAGCCGAGCTGGGGCGTGCGGAGAGCGGGCTGGCCGTGATCTCCACCAGCCGCGCCGACGGGAGCATCCAGGCCTCTGTGGTGAACGCCGCGTTCATGCCCCATCCGCTGCCGCCCGATCCGCGGGAGCCCGCGCCGGTCGTGGCCTTCGTGACCTACGGTCGGACGAAGCTGGCCAACCTGCGCCGCCGGCCGCAGGTCAGCGCGACGTTCCGGTCCGGGTGGCGGTGGGCCACCGTGGAGGGCACGGCGGAGATCGTCGGGCCCGACGACCCCCACGATCAGGTCGACGCGGAGCGTCTCCGGCTGCTGCTGCGGGAGATCTTCACCGCCGCCGGTGGTACCCACGACGACTGGGACACCTACGACCGGGTGATGGCCGAACAGCGCCGCGCCGCCGTCCTCATCCACCCGACCAGGGCCTACGGCCCCTGACACCTCGGCGCCGCGGTCAGGAACCGGCTGGTGGCAGGGCGTTCAGCAGCGGGGCGAGGACGTCCCCGGCCCGGCGGATCGCGGTGTCGTCGACGTCGAGGTGGGTGACGATCCGGATCGTCGTCGGACCGGCCAGGCCGACGAGCACACCGCCGTCCGCCGCCTGCGCGCAGAAGGCGGCCGCGTCCGGGACGTCGACGAGCACCATGTTGGTCTCGGTGCGCTCCGGGTGGACCCGCCGCGGTGCCGCGTCGGCGAGGGTCGCGGCCAGCGCGGCGGCGTGGCGGTGGTCGTCGGCGAGGCGGTCGAGGTGGTGCCGCAGCGCGTACAGGCCGGCGGCGGCGAGCACCCCGGCCTGGCGCATCCCGCCGCCGAGCCGCTTGCGCCACTCGCGGGCCCGCTCGACGTGCTCGGCGCCGCCGACGACGAGGGAGCCGACCGGGGCGCCGAGGCCCTTCGAGAGGCAGACCGACAGCGTCCCGAAGATCTCGCCGAGGCGGCGCGGCGGGACGTCGAGCGCCACCGCCGCGTTCCAGAGGCGGGCGCCGTCGCAGTGCAGGACCACCCCGGCATCCTCGGTGATCAGCCGCAGCCGGTCGAGCCGCTCCAGGGGCCACACCCGACCACCGGCCCGGGCCCGGGTGTTCTCCACCGCGAGCACGCTCGTCCGGACCATGTTGTAGTTGTGCGCGACCGGGAACGCGCGCAGCTGGGCCGCGATGTCGGCCGGGTCGAGCGTGTCTGCGAGGCCGCTGAGGGTCCGGGTCTGCACGCCACCGAGGGCGGCGAGCCCGCCGAGCTCGTAGGTGACGACGTGCGCGTCGGTGTCGGCGACGACCTCGGTGCCCACCGGGGCGCCGGCGCGCAGGGCACAGAAGTTGCCCATGGTGCCGCTCGGCACGAACAGCGCGGCCTCGTGCCCGAGCAGCACGGCGGCCTGCTCCTCGAGCTCGCGGACGGTCGGGTCCTCGCGGTAGACGTCGTCGCCGACCTCCGCCTCCGCCATCGCGCGGCGCATGCCGGGCGTGGGCCGGGTGACGGTGTCGCTGCGCAGGTCGACGGGCAGGCCGGCGGGCCGTGTTCGCGGGGGCTGGACGCTCACCCTCCCGACGTTAGCCCGGCGCCGCCCCGGACGCGGACCACGGCCAGGCGGACCACGACCAGGCGGGGCGAGGTCAGGTCACGGTGATCTCCGTGGACATGCCCCGCGACTCGTGGTTGCCGACGGGGCAGTACAGCTTGTACGTGCCCGGGCTGAGGGCGACGGTGAGTCCCTCGGACTGGCCCGGCCCGAGGTCCGCTGTCTCCGAGCCGCTCACGCCCGGTCCCTCGATCTCCAGGGCGTGGATCGCCTGGCCGTCGTTCGTGGTGACGAACGTGTAGGTGCCCGCGGTGAAGGTGTCCTGGGAGAGCTTGAGCGCGAACTCGGTCGCGGTGACCGTGACGGTCGTGCCGGTCGCCGTCGGCGCCGCCGGGGCGCCTGCTCCCGCGGTCGCGCCCGCGCTCGGCGCACCGGTCCACGGCGCGGCCGTGGCCGCGGCGGGCTGGGAGGCCGCCGGCGCGGCGGCGGTGTCGTCGCCGCCCCCGCAGGCGGCGGTGAGGGCGAGCAGCATGACGCCGGTCGCCAGTGCGGCCGCGGTACGGGTATGCGGACGGTGCATCACATGTTCTCCTGTCTCTCGGAAGGGCCAGCACCTCGGAAGGGCCGGGAGCCGGTGCGGACGTGGGATGTCACGCGGCACGGGCCGTCCCGGTTCACCGTGACCGCTGTCACCCGTCCGACAGCGCGGCCGCTGAACCGAACGGCCGTTCTGCCCGTGAAGGGGGGATGTGGGACTGCGCCGCGGCGGCCGGCCCGGGGTGGACGACCCCGGGGCCGTGTTCGTGCGTGCCGTGCACGCCGAGCACGGGGCGGCACTGCTCGCCTTCACCACCCGGCTGACCGGTGACCGCGGCCGGGCCGAGGACGTCGTGCAGGAGACGATGCTGCGGGCCTGGCGGCAGGCGCCGAAGCTCGGCGCGGACGACCGGCCGCTGCGCCCGTGGCTGTTCACCGTCGCGGCCCGGATCGTCGTGGACGAGCAGCGCGCCCGCCGGGCCCGCCCGGCCGAACTGCCCGGCGACGTCCTGGCGTCGCTGCCCGCCGGCGACGACCTGGAACGGGCGATGGAAAGCTGGCAGGTCGCGGAGGCGTTCCGCACACTCAGCCTGGAACACCGCGCCGCGCTGGTCAAGACGTACTTCCTCGGCCGCTCGGTGGCCGAGGCGGCGGCGGCGCTGGATATTCCGGAGGGCACGGTGAAGTCCCGGGTCTACTACGGCCTGCGCGCGCTGCGGCTGGCGCTGGAGGAGCAGGGGTGGGCGCCGTGACCGACACCTGCTCGGCGCTGCGCGTCACGCTCGGCTGCTACGTGCTCGGCGCGCTCGCCCCCGGAGAACGCGCCGCGGTGGAGACTCATCTGGACGGATGTCCCGACTGCCGCGCCGAGCTGACCCGGCTGGCCGGGCTGCCGGGCCTGCTCTCCCGCCTGCGCCTCGCCGACGTCACCGATCCCCCGCCCGCCGCCGCGGCAGGCGAGCCCGGCGAGCGCGCCGTCGACCGCGCGCTCGCCGGGCTCGCCCGGTCCCGGCGCACGGCACGCCGGCGGCGCGCGCTGGCCGCCGCGGCGCTGTCCGCCGTCGTCGCCGGCGGGTCGATCACGGGCACCGTGGCGCTGACATCCTCGCCGGACGGGCCGGCGGGCCGGCTGGTGTCGGCGGCGGACGCGACCACCCGCGTGTGGGCGGAGGTCTGGGTGACCGACGTCCCCTCCGGCGCGGGCTTCACCATCCGGCTGTGGGGCGTGCGGCCGGGAACGACCTGCGCCCTGGTCGCCGTGTCCGAGGACGGCAGCAGCGACACCGCGGCGACCTGGACCGCCGACTACCGCGGCGCGGTCGACGTACGCGGGACGTCCGCCATCCCGGCAGGACGGCTCGTACGTGTCGTGGTGGTCAGCGGCACCGGCGAGGACCTGCTCACCGTCCCGGTCCGCACCACCTGAACCACCGCGAAGGGCCTCGAGGGCACGATTAGCGCGCGGAATTGCGCGATTGCCGTCCGGAGCCGTGGCTGGGAATTCCCGGAAACAGCCCGACAATGGATGCGAGATACTCCGGGAGATCTCCGAAGGAGTCCACCCATGGCCGTCACCACGGCACCGACCGACATCCACACCGGCAATACCCCGAGCAGCGATTCCCGAACCGACGGATCCGGCGCCGGCGACGCCCTCGCCGGCGAGTCCCACAGCTTCGACGCCTTCCTGCACTACGAGCGCCTCCAGTGGAAGGTCTCCGACGTCGGCCTGGAGAACATCCGGCACGACCTCGTCCGGCCCGAGGACATCGCCACCGCCAAGGGCGTCGTGCTCGGCGAGGCGACGTCCCTGCCCGGCCTGCACGGCTTTCTCAGCGAGTTCGCGGACGACTACGACTGCTCGGCCTTCGTGGCCATCTGGGCCTACCAGGAGCTGCAGCACCACTTCGGTTTCCGGGCGTGGCTGCGCGCCGTCGGCGTGCACATCGAGCAGGCCAAGGTCGAGGCGCTGCGGGAGCCCTACGAGCCGGGGGTCACGCCGAGCGCCACACTGGCCACGAACGTGATCAGCGAGATCACCGTCAACACGGTCTACCGGGCGATGGCGGCCT
Source organism: Parafrankia sp. Ea1.12 (assembly GCF_900465275.1). Lineage (NCBI taxonomy): Bacteria > Bacillati > Actinomycetota > Actinomycetes > Frankiales > Frankiaceae > Parafrankia > Parafrankia sp. Ea1.12. The sequence goes on from NZ_UBIZ01000550.1 coordinate 24,013, forward strand.
GGGTGCAGGAACCCGTCCTGGCCGACCTGTACCTGCGCGCCAGCCGGGACGAGGCCGGGCACGCCCGCGAGTTCCTCTACTACCTGAAGCGGCGGCTGGCGACGCATCCCGAGGAGCTGCCGTCCGTCCTGGAACGCATCCACTTCTATGTGACGTCGTCGCGGCTGAGCCACCCGGTCGGCGTCTACAAGCACCAGCGCGTCGAGGAGCTGCGCGGCCACGAGACGGTCGACGACGTGATCGACGTCTACCTGCGGATCTCGCCGCCGGACGCCCAGGAGAAGCTGCTGGCGAAGCTGCGCCGGGCGATCGGCTCGGCGGTCGGCGTGCCGCTGCACAGCACCGGCGACATCCGCCGGGCGCTCGCCGCGTCGCTGGGCTGAGCCCGCCGGGCGGCAGGGCGGATTTCCCGGCGCGGGAGATTATCCTTCGACCTCCGCAGGATTTCCCGTCCCCGAAAAGGTACCGCCCTCGCCGCGGACTATCCTGTTAACCTCGCCGCTACCGCACGACCCGCGCACGAAATCGACGGAACATAGGGTCCTGAGCGATTCCGGTCGCCTGGAACCGTGCGTCTGCCTGTATGAGCCGGCCCGCGAGACCGGGAACACACAGCCAGCGCCGGATTCTCCTCAGCCGTCGAAAGTGCCGGTGACCATCATGAAGAGCGGCACGTCGTCCTGCCCGCCCGCGCCGCGCCCCGTCCCGACGGATCACGCTCGGGAGAACGGGTCCGGGCCGGACCCCGGGCCTGGCCCCGGTCCGGTCCGGTTCTGCGACACCACCCTGCGTGACGGCGAGCAGACCCCGGGGGTCGCCTTCACCGCCAAGGAGAAGATCGCCATCGCGGTCGCGCTCGACGCCGCCGGCGTGCACCAGATCGAGGCCGGGGTGCCGGCGATGGGGCCGGTCGAGGTGGATGTCCTGCGCCGCGTCGTCGCGGCGGTCGAGCGGGCCGGCGTGGTCGCCTGGTGCCGCGCGGACCGCCGCGACGTCGACGCCGCCGTCGCCAGCGGGGTCGACGCCGCGCACCTGACCATCCCCGCCTCCGACCTGCACCTGCGCACCAAGCTCGGCAAGGACCGGGCCTGGGCGCGGGCCCGCATCCGCGACTGCGTCCTCGACGCCACCGACCGTGGCCTGCGGGTGAGCGTCGGCTTCGAGGACGCCTCCCGCGCGGACGACGGCTTCGTCATCGACCTGGCCGGGGAGCTACGGCGCCTCGGCGTCACCCGGTTCCGTTGGGCGGACACGGTCGGGGTGGCCAATCCGATCACCCTGCACACGCGGCTGCGGGCGCTGCTCGACGCCGTCCCCGGGCCGTGGGAGATCCACGCCCACGACGACTTCGGCCTGGCGACCGCGAACACGATCGCCGCGGTGCAGGCCGGGTTCACCTGGGTGAGCACCACGGTGGCCGGCCTGGGCGAGCGGGCCGGCAACGCGCCGACCGAGGAGGTCGCGATGGCGCTGCGGCACCTGCTCGGCCTGCCCGTCGACCTGGACACCGCCGCGTTCCGCCCGCTGGCGCGGCTGGTCGCCGGCGCGTCGCGCCGGCCGGTTCCCGCCGGCAAGGCCGTGGTCGGCGACGCCGTGTTCGACCACGAGTCCGGCATCCACGTGCACGGCGTGCTGCGCGCCCCGGCGACCTACGAGCCGTTCGACCCGGCGGAGGTCGGCGCGCGCCGGCGGCTGGTGCTGGGCAAGCACAGCGGCCGCGCCGCCGTGCGGCACGCGATGGACCGGCACGGCATCGACGCGCCCGACGAGGACCTGGAACCGATCGTCGGCCTGGTCCGCGCGCACGCCACCGTGTACAAGCAGCCGCTGAGTTCCGACCAGCTGCGGGCGATGGCCCGGCGGGTCGCCAGCCGCCGCGGCACACGGCCCCGCCGCGGCTGACCCGCCGCCGCTGGTGGCGCCAGCGGCGGCGGCCCGCGCCGCCGGTCGCGCCTCGGCGATCGGCCGCGGCGCGGCGGCGGTCAGGGCCCGGGGCGGAAGGTCGCGGTGATGGTGCGGATCAGCTCGAGCTGGTCCTGCCACTGGGCCTCGGGCACCCGCCAGAACAGCGCGTAGCCGTGCCCGTTGCGGACCACACCGAAGTCCAGGACGTGCACCGTCTGCCCGCCTGAGGTGAGGGTGAACTCCCACACCGCGGACGTCGTCCCGTCCGCCCCGTCCGACGGGCGGATCGAGACCAGCTGGTAGCCGGCGGTGGTGCGCCGGGTGCCGGGCTCGAGCTCGTGCCACGCGCCGATCGAGGACGGGCCGGCGACGTCCCGCGTCTCGACGAGCAGATTCGGGTAGCCCCCGGGAGCCGTGAAGGTCTCGCGGTCCCCGTCACGGCGCGATCGGGCCCACTGCGGCGGGACGGCGAGCGACCACCCGGCCGCGCCACGGTACGTCTCGAGCCCGGCCGGCGCCGGCGCGGGCGCGGTGTCGTCCGGGATCACCGTGCCGAGCCTGTCCAGCGACGGCACGCCGCCCGAACCGCCCTGACCCGGCGTCGCCGACGCCGGGCTGGTGCCGCCCGGAGTGGCGGAGGTTCCCGGTGTCACGGCCTGCCCACCGGTCGGGCTGGTCGACGCGCCCGCGGACGGCCCGCCGGTACCCGCGGGTGTGGCCGGGGCGCTGGTACCTGACGCCAGGCCGGCCGACGGGGTGTCCGAACCGCCGGTCAGGGCCAGCCCGAGCCCGACCCCGCCCGCGGCGAGCAGCAGGGCGACGACCATCGCCAGCAGCACCACCCGACGGCGCCGTTCCGGCGCGGCCGCGGCCCCGCCGACGCGCGCACCCGCGGCTGGATCCGGCCCCGGCCCTGGATCGGCACCTGGACTCGGCCGCGGTCCTGGGCCAGCGTCTGAGGATCCGGTCCGGGCGGCGGGGCCGGTACCGAAGGTGAAGCCGGCACGCGGGCCCGTCCGCGGTCCGGTGCCGGCCCCACGGCCCGCTGCTCTGCCGCTGCCGCTGCCGCTGCCGGCGCCGGCGCTGTTGCCGGATCCGAGGTCGTCGCCGAGCCCGAGATCGGCGTCCTCCTCGGCTTCCGCCGGCCCGGGTAGGGGCGCGTCCGGCCGGTCGCCGACGTCGGCGTCGAGCAGCGCGTCGGCCTCCGCGTCGAACACGGCGGTCGGATGCGGCTCGGCGGTGGCCGCGATCCGCCGCAGCTGCGCCCGGGCCTGCGCCAGCGACGGGCGCCGCGCCGGATCGGGATCGAGCAGCTGGTCGATGACGTCCTGCAACGGGCCCGCGTGCCGGTAAGGACGGCGCCGATCCTGGATGATGGCCGCCAGCGTCGCCAGGGCGCCCTCACCCGCGTACGGCGCCTCGCCCTCCACCGCGGTGAACAGCGTGGCGCCCAGGCCCCACACGTCACCGGGCACGCCCACCCGCGCGCCGCGGGCCCGCTCGGGCGGGATGTAGGCAGGCGAGCCGACCACCATCCCCGTGCTGGTCAGGGTCGCGTCGCCCTCGCTGACGGCGATGCCGAAGTCGGTGAGTCGGGCCTGCCCGTCCGCGGTCAGCAGCACGTTGCCCGGTTTGACGTCCCGGTGCACGACCCCGGCGCGGTGCGCCGCCTCCAGCGCGTAGGCCAGGCTCACCCCGATGCGCGCCACCCACGCCGGCGCGAGCCGGCCCGACGCACGGATCTCCTCTGCCAGCGACCGGCCGTCGACCAGCTCCATGACGATCCACGGCGAATCCTCGGCGTCGATGACGTCGTAGACGGCCACCAGACCGGGATGGCGCAGCCGCGCCGCCGCGCGCGCCTCGCGCAGCACCCGCTCGCCGATGATCTCCCGCTCGGTCTCGGAGGCGAGCGGCGGCAGGCGCACCTGCTTGATGGCGACCGGCCGGCGCAGGAGCATGTCCTCGCCCTCGCGGACGATTCCCGCCCCGCCGCTGCCGAGCACGCGGCCCAGCCGGTACCGGCCGGCCAGCCGGCGCTCCCGGCCCGCGGCTCGGTCGCTCTGCATTGGTTGCTCCGCCTTCTCCGGCACGACCGAATTCTCCCCGTACTACCCGCCACACGAGCCCGAAACCGCCGCAACGGACACGCGACAGCCGAGCCCGCCGCAAAAACCCCTGCCAGGCCCGTAGGGAGAACGTCCCGCCGCGCCGATGAGTTCACGCACGCCCGCCGGTCCTACCACCGGCAGGCCAGACTGCCGGACCCGGGCGTCCACGACCAGCGGGCGTCACGACCAGTGGAGGAAACAGCGATGCCGAAGACGATTCCCTGCCTGTGGTTCGACACCGACGCCGAGGAGGCCGCCGCGCTCTACGTCTCCGTCTTCCCGAACTCGGCCATCACCGGCGTCACCCGCTACGGGCCGGGCATGCACCGACCCGAGGGCCTGGCCCTGACCGTCTCCTTCACCCTCGACGGGCAGGAATACGTCGCGCTCAACGGCGGACCGGAGTTCACCTTCTCCGAGGCGATCTCGTTCCAGATCCCCTGCGCCGACCAGGCCGAGGTGGATCACTACTGGAACGCCCTCACCGACGGCGGCGGCAAGGAAAGCCAGTGCGGCTGGCTCACCGACCGTTTCGGCCTGTCCTGGCAGGTCGTCCCCACCCGGCTGACCGAACTGGTCGGTGACCCCGACCCGGAGCGCGCCCAGCGCGCCACCCAGGCGATGCTCACCATGGGGAAGATCGACATCGCCGCGATCGAGCGCGCCGCCGACGGCCGGTAGCCGGGCGGCCCCGTCGCGGAGCACGCCGGCCGGGTCCCCACAAGGGGACCAAGGCCGGCGGGCCCGGCCACCTTCACCCCCGCGAACAGGCCACAGGAGAGCCGCACACACGGCACTATTTCCTTTCAGCCGTCGATCCTACGGAAGATTCCCTACCATCAGATCGTGGATGCGGATCTGCCCCAGCGCGCGGCCCCGGCCGGATGTCCACTCCAGCGACGAGCGCGACACGAAGGCGGCCGGTAACGATGACCACCCTCCCCCAGGCCCACGCCGAGGAGACCGAGCAGTGGCTGACCCGGGTCGAGAAGGTCACCGGCCTGCTCGCCGAGCACCGGTCCCGGGCCGAGGAGGACCGCGCCACCTCCCCGGAGGTCATCGACGCGTTGCGGGAGCAGGGCTTCCACCGGATGTGGGTGTCCCGCGCGTTCGGCGGCGCGGGGGTGAGTCTGCGCACCGGATCGGCGGTGCTGCAGGCGATCGCGCGCACCGACCCGTCCGCCGCCTGGCAGATGGGCGTGCAGGGCGCGATCGGGCGCATCTCCGACTACCTGTCCGACCAGGCCGCCTGCCGCATCTTCTGCAGCAGCCACGGGCTCGTCGTCGGCGGCATCAACCCGACCGGCCAGGCGGTGCCGGTACCCGGCGGGTACCGGCTCCGGGGCCGCTGGTCGTTCGCCAGCGGCGCCACCCACGCCGACTGGCTCGTCGCCAGCGCGGTCGTCACCGGCGGCTGCGCCCAGACGTCCACGAACACCCCGGCGCGCAGGTCGACACCCGCGCACGCCCCGACCCAGGTTCCGGCCCAGGCCCAGGTTCCGGGTAGCGCCCCGACGGGGAGCGCACCGATCCGGATGCTGTGCGTCCCGCGCGGCGCCGCCACCTTCACCGACGACTGGCACGCGCTGGGCCTGCGCGGCACCGGCAGCGGGACCTTCACCGTGGACAACATCGTCGTCCCCGAAAGCCAGACCGTCGACGGCTCGCTGCTGCGGCGGCCACCCACCGCACGAAAGTCCCGGGGTTACGCCGTCGCCTACTACGACTTCGCGCCGTTCACCACCGCCTCCACCGCGCTCGGCATCGCCCAGGACGCACTGCGCGCCTTCCGCCAGCTCGCCCTCCAGACCGTTCCCGCCCGCGCGACCGAGACCCTCGCCGGCGGCCACACCGTGCAGGCCACGTTCGCCCGTGCCACCGCGCTCGTCCGCGCCAGCCGGCTGATGCTCGAGGACGCCGCCGACCAGGCGACGGAGCGCGGCGAGAACGGCGGCGACGATCTGAGCGGGGTGATCCGGCTCGCCGCGGCCGCCGTCGGCGAGAACTGCGTCCAGGCCGTCACCATGCTGCACACCGCGGCCGGCGCGAGCGCGCTGCGCTCCGGCGGGGACCTCGACCGCTGCTTCCGCGACGTCCACACCGCGGCCCGCCACATCACCCTCGCCGCGACGAACTTCGAGATGGTCGGCGCGCACCTGTTCGGGGACACACTGCTCATGCGCCGCTGACGTCCCCATCCGCCGCTGGCGCCGCTGCCTGCCGCCACCGTCACCCGGCCGGGGTCAGCCTCAGCTCGCGGCCGGGCCACCGGGAGCGCAGCCAGCGGTCGTGGCTGGCGACCACGATGGCGCCCGGGCCGCCGCCCAGCGCCTCCTCCAGCTCGTCGGCGAGTGCCGGCGAGAGATGGTTGGTGGGCTCGTCGAGCAGCAGCAGCTCGGGTGGGTCCGCCACCAGCAGCGCCAGCGCGAGCCTGCGCCGCTGCCCGACCGACAGCTCCCCCACCCGCGTGCCGAGGTCACGCGGGGCCAGCAGGCCGAGCGAGGCCAGCGGCACCGCCGCGGCCCGCTCGGGTCCCAGCGCGAGCGTGTAGACGTCCCGCGCGGTGCGGTCCGGCCGGGCGAAGACCGTGTCCTGCGCCAGCAGGCCGACCCGCAGCCCACGCCGCCGCAGCACCTCCCCCGTCACGCCGGTCGTACCGGGAACACCGGGAACACCACCGGGTGTCGGGTCGGACGGGTCGAGCGCGGGGCCGGCCTGCTCGAAGCGGCCTGCCAGGACCGCCAGCAGCGTCGACTTGCCCGCGCCGTTGGGACCGGTGAGCAGCAGGCGGTCCGTCACCGTCACGTCGAGACGGTCGAGGACGAGGCGGCCGGGAACACGCACCCCCCGCAACGACACGATGGTCCCCTGCCCCGGACCCGCCTGGACCGGGACGCCCGCCGACGGCAGGGCAGCGGACGGAGAGGCGGACGGCTCGGCGACGAGCGCGCCGACCCTGAACCGCAGCGGCCGCGGTGGCCGCCGGACCTGCTCCCGCTCCAGGTCACCGAGCCGGCGGGCGGCGTTGCGCACGCGCCGCGACACCTGGTCCTGCACCCGGCCGGCGGTGCGGCCGTAGTTCATCTTCTCGTTGTCGCGACGCGGGCGGTTGTGCGCGACCTGGCGGGCGGTCACCGCGACCGCGTGCCGCAGCGCCGCCAGCTCCTCCTGCTCCTCGGCGAACCGGCGCTCCCAGCGCTCCCGCTCCAGGCGCCGCGCCTGCTGGTACTCGGTGTAGGCACCCCCGTAGCGGGTCGGGCCGCCCAGCGCGGGATCGAGGTCGATCAGGTCGGTGCACACCGCGTCCAGGAAAGTCCGGTCATGGCTCGCCGCGATCACGACCCCGGGCAGAGCCCGCAGCTGCTCCTCCAGGAACGCCGCGGCGTCATCGTCAAGATGGTTTGTGGGCTCGTCCAGCAGCACCGCGGCGGGCCGGCGAACCAGCAGCGCACCGAGCGCGAGCCGGCCGCGCTGCCCGCCCGAGAGTGAGCCGAGCGCGCGGTCGGCCGGAACCCGCGCGAGACCGAGGCCGGCAAGGACGATCTCGGCATGCCGGTCCGCGTCCCAGGCCGCATGCTCCTCGACCCGGTCGAGACACGCGGAGTACGCGGCGAGCAGGTCGGCCGGGGCCGTGCCGCTGTCGGTCGACTCGCCGTCGGCCGGGCCACCAGGGGCGGAGTCGCCGGCGGCGAGCGCGCTGGTCAGCCGGTCGAGCTCGGCGAGATCCGCGCGGGCTTCGCGCAGGGCGTCGTCGAGCACGTGACGGATGGTCACGGCGGGGTCGAAGGGCATCTCCTGGTGGAGGAACCCCAGCTCCACGGGCCGGACGACGGAGCCGCCGTCCGGCTCGTCCACCCCGGCCAACAGGCGCAGCAGCGTGGACTTGCCGGCGCCGTTCTCCCCGATCAGTCCGATCCGCTGACCGGGAACGGCCGTGAGGGAGACGCCGTCGAGAACCCTGCGCCCACCGAGCACGCGGACGAGGTCATGGGCGGACAGAGCTGTTGCGGGCATGCGACACCACCAGAGCGGCTGGTCTCCTCCGCCCGCCGGGCAGTGCCTCAGATGCAGTGCATCCAGATTCGGCAGTGGCCTCAGGCGCGGGCGCGGGTGGGGTCAGTGCCTCATGACGAAACGACCGTACCCCACGCCGGCCGGGTCGCCCAGAGGTTTTGTGGCGGCCCCGTGCTCTCCCCAGGCCGTGGCTTCTCAAGATCGGAAAGGCGAAGCCGAGACGTCAACGCCGTTGACTATCTTGACTCGGAACCGCACCGGTAGGGTCGTGCGTCGGGCCGGCCGCCTGACCGTGACCGCCGCCGGTTCCCCGATTCCGAGGAGTGTGGTGTCGTGCGGAAGCTGGTCTATCTCGTCGCCTCCACCGTCGACGGATTCGTCGCGGGCCCGGACGGTGCCGACCCGACCGGACCCGGCGGATTCTGGCCGGTGCCGCAGGACTACCTCGAGCACCTCGTCGCCGAATACCCGGAGACCCTGCCCGGCCCGGCGCGCGCGGCCCTCGGGGTAACCGCCCCGGGAACCCACTTCGACACTGTTCTGGAAGGCCGGCGCAGCTACGAGACCGGCCTGCGGGCCGGCGTGACGAACGCCTTCCCGCACCTTCGCCACCTGGTCTTCTCCCGAACCCTGACCACCAGCCCGGACCCGGGTGTCGAGCTGGTCGCCACCGACCCGGTCACGACAGCGCAGGAGCTGAAGAGGCAGGACGGCAAGGACGTCTGGCTCGTCGGTGGAGGAACACTCGCCGGCGTCCTCTACCCGGAGATCGACGAGCTGGTCGTAAAGCTGGGCCCGTTGACCCTCGGCACCGGAATTCCACTGTTCTCCGGCGCCGCCCCGTTCGATCCCAAGCGCTGGGAGCTGGCCGACCACACCGCCCTGAAAAGCGGCGCGCTTTTCCTCACCTACCGTCGGCCGTCCACATAATCGGGACGCGAACCTTTCGACATCACAGACGGCTCATGCCCCCCGACGCATCGCTGCCCACCATGCTGCGGAGCCCGGTCGACGTGCTCTGGAACTACCACGACATGCACCACGACCCCCACCCCACCGACGTCGGCGTGGGCCTGGGCAGCCACGACCTCAGCGTCGCGACCTGCACCGCCACCCTCTACCACCAGGGCCTGTTCCCCCAGATCGTGTTCACCGGCGCGAACGCCCCCACCACCATCGGCACATTCCCCCGCGGTGAAGCGGTCCACTACCGCGAACACGCACTGTCCCTCAACGTCCCCGACTCCGCCATCCTCACCGAAACCACCGCCCGCAACACCGGCGAGAACATCACCCGAACCCGCGACCTCCTCACCACCCACGGCATGACACCCAGCTCCGTCACGCTCATCTCGCGGCCCTACCAGCAGCGCCGCGCCTACGCCACCTGCCGCAGACTCTGGCCCGACGTCACCGTCCGCTGCGCATCCCAACCAGCCACCCTCGACGACTACGTCGCCAGCATCGGCAACACCGACCGCGTCATCTCCATGCTCGTCGGAGACACCCAACGCATCTGGCTCTACGCCGAACGCGGACACGCCATCCCCCAACCCGTCCCCGACGACGTCCACAACGCATACCGCGAACTCGTCGCAGCCGGCTACACCAGCCGCCTCATCGCCTGACCTTCGAGCCAGAGCGGCAGCATCAGACAGATCTGCAGCAAAAGGACCGGGAGGCATAGGCCAGTGGCGGGTGGGTGCGTCCATAGGCCCACTCACCCGCCACACATCACCTCGCCCGGCCGAGAGGGGGCTGGCGAGGCGGATGGGGTGGGCTAGTTGATCAGAAGGTGCGCGGCGGTGACTGCGTGTTCGACTGGGGCGGAGGTGTCGATGTCGTGTGCGTCGGGCCACGGATCGGTGCGGGTGGCCATGTCCAGGTAGATCCACTCGTCGGGGGCCAGGGCGTTGGCCGGGTCGGCGCGGTGCCCGGTGGTGGCACCACCCGCGACGGCGCCGATCGGTGCCCCTCCGATCGGCGCGACGCCCGCCGGAGCGGAACGGGTCGCGGTCGAGTGGACCGGACCGGACCGGTCCACGGTGGAGCCGAGTGCGATGGGGACGGTCGCGCGGTCGGCGATGCGGGCGACCGCGACCCGGGGCGGGACCACGCACCGCAGCTGCATCAGGTCGGCGTCGCACTCCGCCGCCAGCTCGGCGGCCCGTGCGCGCACCCGCCGCGAGGACCAGGAGGCATCGATCACGACGCTCCTCCCTCTTTCGAGCGCGTGGCGGGCCCGCGTGAGCACCTCCACGTAGCTGTGCTCGGTCGCGTCCGCGCCGTAGCACCCCGCCGCGGGCTCCGTCCCGGCCGAATCGGAGGCGGAGGTGGAGTCGGACTCGGGGGCGGTCGCGCCCGCTCCGACCGGCTCGCCGCGGACGGCGGCCGAGCTCAGCAGCACCCAGTCATCCTCGCCGGAGACGAGATGGCTGGCCAGTGTCGACTTGCCGGTGCCGGGCAGGCCGCCGACCAGGACGAGCCGGGGACGGCCGCGCCGCAGGTGGCGTAGCGCGATGTCGGTGAGCCGGCGGGCCTCGTCGGCGGCGGCCGGGTCACCCTGGTGGTCGCGGACGCAGGCGGTCTTGGCGCGGACGACCGCCCGGTAGGCGATGTAGAGGTCCTCCAGCGACGTTGGATGGGTCTCGCCCGAGAACTCACGGTAGGCGTCGAGGAACGTCCGGGCCGCGGTGGCGTTGCCGAGCCGTTCGAGGTCCATCGCGAGGGAGGCTGCGTCGCCGAGGACGTCACCGGCCCGCAGCGCGGGGTCGACGTCGACGCAGTTGAGGACCCGCGGGCCGTCGTTCAGGCAGTAGATGTCGTCGGCGAGCAGGTCGCCGTGGCCGTCGCGGATCCGGCCGGCGGCCTGGCGCTCCGCGAGCAGTGGGCCCCGGCCGGTCAGGTAGCGCAGCGCGAGCCGGCCGATCTCGTCGACGGTGGCGGCGTCGAGGATCCGGCCGCGGAACGGCGCGAGGCCGTCCATCGCCTCCAGCCAGAGTGCCTCCAACGCGCACAGACCACCGGTGCGGGTGCTCTCGGGCGTGGTCTCGCACCCTTCGTGGAACGCCACGAGCCGCTGGGCGAGCCCACGCAGCTCGCCGGAGACGTCGGCTGTCATCAGCGCGGAGAGCCGGCGGTCGGCCGGCAGCCGTCGCATGACGACCATGTGGTCGCGCAGTGCCCCGGTCTCGTCCCGGATGTCGGCCACGCCGAGGTACACGTCCGGGGCGAGGCGCCGGTTGAGCCGTACCTCGTCCTCGCAGGCGATCAGCCGGGCCCGGCGGGAGCGGTGGTCCACGAAACCGTGGTTGACCGCCCGGCGCAGCTTGTACGCGCGGTCCTCGGTGAGAAAGACCACGGCGGTGGGAGTCTGCACGGTCTCGCGGCTGTCGAGACGGATTTCCCGGGCCGCCTGCTCCCGGACGGGCGCAGGGCCCGGGATTTCCGACGGCGCGGGGCGGACCTCGGTGTCCTGCCCTGGAAAGGCGTCCTTCTGCACGAACATCTACGTCTCCAGACCGTGTTCTGGACGATTCCTGTTCGGTTTCACCCGCCGCCGCGCGACCGAATCGCCGGCACCGCTGATCGACGCCGCGGATCAAGCCGAGGATCGAGGATCGTGGACGACGGATCGCCATCCGCGGGGCGCCCCACGCACAGAGCCCGGCCACACCGTTGAACGGAAAGCCGGGCAGCGAACGAAGGAAGAGGCCGCGGCGGAGAATCACCCGGAATTCAATCCGGGCGAATAAAATGGCGCGACCGGGCCAAACAGCGGTGTTCAAACACCGGCCGATCCGGCTCCGGTTCGAGCGGCCCGCGGAAATCCGCGGGCCGCGATCCCACCGCCTCGTCCTACGAGCCGAAGAGCTCGCGCGCCGGCGCTGTCGGGAAAAGACCGGGGGGCCGGCGGGCCGTACGATGCCGGTGTCGATCGACGAGTCCAGACATGGAGATCATCCTCCTTGGTCCGTTTCCCTGTTCCCGTTACGATCCTCCATTCGTCCCGCGTCGTCAGGTGACTTCAGGGTCCCGTTCTCACCCGACCTGCTGCCCTGTTCTCAGGGGCCGTTCGGATCGGTCCAGCGCGCTCCGGGCCGTCCGGGCCGGGGGGTGGACCTACCGGTGGTATCGCCGTCCATGCAGGTCCGAGGCCTCGAACCGGGGTGCGCACCGGGCCGGGGCGGACCTGCCGACCGGCACCGGCGGACGATCGCCCGCGCGGCAACCAGGCAGCCGAGGAACGCGCAGACGGCGACGTACTCCCACAGTCGCCTACTCCCCACTCTGCTTCATCAGGTAGACGGCGGCCTGCGTACGGCTCGCCAGGCCGAGCTTCTCCAGAATGCTCGACACGTAGTTCTTCACCGTCTTCTCCGACAACCCCAGCCGTGTGCCGATCTGCCGGTTCGT
>NZ_UBIZ01000549.1:0-8122 GCF_900465275.1 Parafrankia sp. Ea1.12
GGTCGGGCGCGGCCGGTCAGACAACGGCCGCTCAGACAACGGCAGGTCGGGCGCGGCCGGTCAGCCGCGGCCGGTCAGCCGAGGCCGGCCATTAGGCGCGGACGGCCACCAGGTGCAACGAGCCGGGGTCCTCCCGGTACACCGGCGAGCTCGGGGACGTCCCAGAGGCAGACGTCCCGGAGGCGATCTTGAAGCCGGCGCCGACGAGCCGGCGCTCGGCCGTGTGCGCGTCGTAGTGCCACCGGTTCACCGGACTGGTCGGGTGCCGCGCGTTCCCGCGCCGGGGCAGGCCGAGGTGCCCCGCGCCCCGCTCCTCCCCGGGCGAGCGCAGGCGCTGCCACGCCACCAGCTCGTCGGCGTCGATCTCGCCGCGGACGTACCGGTCGACCGCGTACCGCAGGTCAGGTAGCACGACGTGCAGCGTCCCGCCCGGGCGCAGGACGCGGGCGTACTCCTCCAGCGCCCGCCGCATCGCCGGCGGCGGCAGCTCCTGCAGGACGTGCGCGCAGAGGAGGTGATCGACCGAGTCGTCGTCCAGTGGCAGCGCGGCCCGCGGGTCGTGCCGCGCGACGACGGCCACCTCCCGGGCCTCCCACTGTTCGCGGATCGTCCAGCCCCGTCCGCCCCGCGGCCCCGCCGGTAGGTCGCGCGGGCGTGGACGCGGACGTGGGCTGGGACGGGGGCGGGGGGCGAGCCGGGCGACGACCGCGGCCAGCCGCGGCCGGCGCGCCGATCGCCAGCCGGCCGCGCACCCCCTGCGCAGCAGGCGCAGCGTGCGGGACGCCCGCAGCAGCCGGGTGAGGTCGGACGTCCGCCGCAGCGCGGGGTAGGCGGCGACGAGGCCGGGGGAGAACGCGGGGTCGAGGTTGACGTAGTCCGGCAGGACCAGGTGGGACGAGGTGACGTTCACCCACAGCTCGCCCCGGCTGTTGCGGTGGTACCGCAGGCGCCGTGCCCGGCCTGGTGGCGCCGGGAGCCGTGCCGTCCGGTGCGTCATCCCCGTCTCGTGCCCCATTCGTCCGTTGCCCGTGGGCGATCCGTCCCGGCGTCCGCGCCTCCGACCAGCCGTCGGTGACCCGTCCGAGGCCTGGGCGCGCCTTTTAGTCGTCGCTTAGGCACAGAGAGTAGATCGATCCGGGCTGATGTCCGGCATCTCTGCTCGGCGCGTCCCCGGGTGTTCCCGCTGTGGTGCGGTCTCCGTCCACGTCGTCGCCGCCCGGCGCGTCATCGCTTCAGGTAGCGATCATTTCAATACAGAGAGTCATACTTGCTTCGGTGTCAGCGGCCAGGCGCCGGACACCCGGGCACCACGAGGCCGGGCACCACGAGCGGACGGCCCACCCCGACCGGACCCCGGTCTCGAAGGAGCGCTAGATGCGTGTACTGGTCCTCGGTGGCGACGGCTTGCTCGGCGGTGAGCTGGTCCGCCGGCTCGTCCGCGACCATGACGTCACCGTCGCCGTCAGGGCCACCGCACCGTCCTGCCCGCCACCCGCCGACCGGGTGCTCACCGGCGTGGACGTCCGCCGCCGCGACACCATGGTCGACGCGTTCGCCGCGGTGCGGCCGGACGCCGTCGTGAACTCCGTCGGCCTGGTCGGGCGGCGCGCGGAGGGACGTGAGGAGGGCGTGCCCGACCCGGTGGACGTCCACGGGATGACCAAGCTGCTCGGCGAGGTGCGCAACCGGGCGCTGTCCGCGCGCCGGCTGCGGTCGGTAACCGGCTCCGGTCGCCCGGGTGGCCGGCGATGGTCGACGAGCTGGCGACCGCGATCGAACGGCGTGACATCGAAGGCTCCCCCCGGCTCCCCCCGGCGCCGCCCGGCGCCTCGTCCCGGCGCGATCGGAAGCCCCCGCGCCGCCCTCACCTCCCCGAACGGAGTGCACGCCGATGCCTGACAGGAACCTCGACGAACACGGCTCCGGTAACCGGCCGCCGCATCAGCCCTGGTCGGCCGAGCCGGTCGATCCGCTCCGGTAGAAGGGACAGCGGCGTGTCGAGAACGAGAGGCGACAGAGACGACCACACCGGCGCCCGGCAACACGGGGACGACGCCGAGCTCACGCGGACGGGCTTCTTCCGGAGCTGGTTCTCCGGCGGGGGATCCCACCGCCAGCGCGGTCCGGAGTCCCAGCGTGGCGCGGACGCCCAGCGTGGCGCGGACGCCCAGCGTGGCGCGGACGCCCAGCGTGGCGCGGACGCCCAGCGCGGCGCGGACGCCCAGCGCGGCGCGGGGGACCGACGCGGCGGGGACGTCCGGCGTGATTCCGACGTCCGGCGTGACCCGGATGCCCGGCGTGATGCGGACGTCCGGCGTGATCCTGGTGTCGCCGGGGAGCCCGACATGGGGGTGTCCCATCGGATACCGGCGGCCAGGCCCAGGCCACAGACCGGCCACACCGCGACCTCTCCCAACACGACCGGGCTGGACGGCGGCGGTGCCGGCGGTCAGACCGTGCCCGGTCAGGGCGCCAGGGGCCAGAGCATTCCCGGCCAGGGCGCCGGCGGGCCGGGCGTCGGGGCCCAGGGCGTCGGTGGTCAGGGCGCCGAGGAACAGAGCGTCGCGGACCAGGGTGCCGCGGGAGAGAGCACCGTCGGGCGGGGGCCGGCGGAACGAGGAGGAATGACCGCAATGACCGGGACGGCGGGAACGACCGCACGAACAGGTCCCTCTGTGCCGACCGCGCCGTCCACGCCGATCGCGCCTACCGGGCCGACCGTTCCCACAGTCCCGAACCGGCGCCTCCCCCCGGACCGCCAGGGCGCGGCCGGCCGGATGACCATGCCCGACCGGGTGCCGCGCACGGAGATCATGGGAGTCCCCGCGCCGGTGCCGCGCGGCCGACCCGGGCCGGCCGAGCACCGGGCCCGGGTCATGGTCCTGGTCGGCACCCGTCCGGAGATCGTGAAGCTGAGCCGAATCATCGCGGCGCTCGAGCGGGCCGTGGACGTCTGCCTGGTCCACTCGGGCCAGCACTATGACTACGAGCTGAACCAGGTGTTCTTCGACGAGCTCGGTATCCGCAAACCGGACCACTTCCTCGACGCCGTCGGCGCGAGCGCCGCGGAGACCATCGGCCGGGTGATCGCCCGCTCCGACGCGGTGTTCGTCGACGAGTCCCCGGACGCGCTGCTGCTCTACGGGGACACGAACACCACGCTCGCGGTCATCGCGGCCCGGCGGCGGCACATCCCGGTGTTCCACCTGGAGGCCGGGAACCGCTGTTTCGACGACCGGGTCCCGGAGGAGATCAACCGCCGGCTGGTCGACCACCTCAGCGACATCAACCTCCCGCTCACCGAGCACGCGCGGCGCCACCTGCTGGCCGAGGGTCTGCCGGCGCAGCGGATCTTCGTCACGGGCTCGCCGATGAAGGAGGTCCTCGACCACTACGCGCCGCTCGTCGACGCCTCACCGGTGCTCACGAACCTCGGTGTCACCGCGGGCCACTTCCTGGTGGTCAGCGCGCACCGGGAGGAGAACGTCGACGCGCCGGAGCTGCTCATCGGCCTGCTGGAGACACTCAACGCGCTGGCCGCCCGCTACCGGGTGCCGATCATCGTCTCCACTCACCCGCGTACCCGGGATCGTCTCGACGCCCTTGAGGCGTCCGGCCGCGCCCCGGCGACCGACGGCCTCGTCCGTTTCTGCCGGCCCTTCGGGTTCGCGGACTACATCGCGTTGCAGCGGGCGGCGCAGTGCGTGATCTCGGACAGCGGCTCGCTGACCGAGGAGGCCTCGCTGCTCGGGTTCCCCGCGGTGATGATCCGGGAGGCGCACGAGCGCCCCGAGGGCGTCGACCACGGAGTGGCGGTCTCCTGCCTGCCCCGGCCGGACCGGGTCCTCGCCGCGGTCGACCTGGTCGTCGACGCGGCGCAGGGGGACCGGGCACCGCGGATCGTCCCCGATTACGACGTGGACGACGTCTCCCGCCGCGTCGTACGGATCATCGTCAGCCACATCGACTACGTCCGCCGCACCGTCTGGTTCGAGCGCCCACCAGCCGGGACCAGCGAACCAACGCCCGGAGGCACCTCCCTGACCCTCCCATAGCCCAGCCCCAGCCCCTGGCCCGGCTGGGCCGGGGCCGCATCGCGGAGCCCGGAAGCGGGGCCGGACCGCCGGGCTGGTGGTGGCCGCTAGTCGGTGTCGGCGCGGGGGTGTTCGGCCAGCAGGGCGGTGAGGTTGGCGAACAGGGAGGGGGGAGCGGCTATGACGAGGTCCTCGCTGGCTTCCCGGCCGTCCAGGCCGCCGACCCGCAGGCCCGCCTCGGCGGCGATCAGTGCGCCCGCCGCGTGGTCCCAGGGGTGTAGTCCGCGTTCGTAGTAGGCGTCGACGATGCCCGCCGCGGCGGCGCAGAGGTCGAGGGAGGCCGCGCCCATCCGGCGGATGTCGCGGACCCTGGGCACGACCCGGGTCAGCACCGCGGCCTGGGTCGTCCGGCGGCGCTCGGTGTATCCGAAGCCGGTGGCGACGAGTGCGCCGCCCAGCTCGGTCACCGCCGAACCGGTCAGCTTCGTCGGCTCCCCGGCCGTCGGCCCGAGCGACGCGCCCGCGCCGGTGCCAGCGCCCAGGTCGCCCCCGCGATCCGTGCCCACCGGTGTCTCCCAGCGGAAGGCGCCGCCGCCGCGGACAGCGGTGTATGTGACTCCCATCGCGGGCGCGTGCACCACGCCCGCCACGATCTCGCCGTCCAGCTCGGCCGCGATCGACACCGCCCAGTTGGGCAGGCGGTAGAGGAAGTTGACCGTCCCGTCGAGGGGGTCGACGATCCAGCGGACGCCGCTGGTGCCCGCTGTGTCGGAGCCCTCCTCGCCGAGCAGGCCGTCGTCCGGGCGGGCTTCGCGCAGGCGGCGGGCGACGAGGGCCTCCGACGCCCGGTCCAGCGCGGTGACGACGTCGGTCGGCGAGGATTTCGTCGCCTCGGCGGCGACCGTGCCGGCGCGGCCGGTGACGAGCAGGGCCCCGGCCTCGCGGGCGACGTCCAGGCCGAGGTCGAGCAGGGCGGCCGGGGCCGGGCGGAGGGTGCTGGGGGGCGCGTCCACGGTGCTCATCCTGCCAAGGCTGGCCGGCGGCGGGAGCGGCGAGGGGCCCGCGGCCCGCACTCCCGCCGCGAGGGCGACGATCGCGTGCCCCGTAGGATTGTGCGCGTGGTGGCAACGGACAGTACGGAACGGCCGACCCGCGCGGTGCCCGCCAAGCCGAGCTTGGACGGGATCGAGACCCGCTGGTCCGAGCAGTGGCACGAGCGCGGGACCTATGAGTTCGACCGGTCGGCGCCGCGGGAGCGGGTCTACTCGGTCGACACCCCGCCACCGACCGTGAGTGGCTCGCTGCACGTAGGCCACGTGTTCTCGTACACCCACACAGACCTGATCGCCCGCTTCCAGCGGATGCGCGGGCGCGAGGTCTTCTACCCCATGGGGTTCGACGACAACGGGCTGCCGACCGAGCGGCGGGTGCAGAACTACTACGGCGTGCGGTGCGACCCGTCGCTGCCCTACGACCCGGATTTCACCCCGCCGGAGAAGCCGGGTAAGGACCAGCTCCCGATCTCCCGGCGCAACTTCGTCGAGCTCTGCGAGACGCTGACGATCGAGGACGAGAAGGGCTTCGAGGAGCTCTGGCGCCGTCTCGGGCTCTCCGTCGACTGGTCGCACACCTACGCGACCATCGACACCCGGTCCCGCGCGGTGGCGCAGCGGGCCTTCCTGCGTAACCTCGCCCGCGGCCAGGCATACCTGGCCGAGGCCCCGACTCTGTGGGACGTCACGTTCCGCACCGCGGTCGCCCAGGCCGAGCTGGAGGACAGGGAGCGCCCCGGCGCGTACCACACGCTCGCGTTCGGGCGGCCCGGCGGCGACCCGGTGGTGATCGAGACGACCCGTCCGGAGCTGCTGCCGGCCTGCGTGGCACTCGTGGCGCATCCCGACGACGCGCGCTACCAGCCGCTGTTCGGGCAGACGGTGCGCACGCCGCTGTTCGACGTCGAGGTGCCGGTGGTGGCGCACCGGCTGGCTGATCCGGAGAAGGGCTCCGGCATCGCCATGATCTGCACCTTCGGTGACCTCACCGACGTCATCTGGTGGCGTGAGCTGCGGCTGCCCGCCCGCGCGGTGATCGGCCGGGACGGCCGCCTGATCGCCGAGGCCCCCGAGGTGATCTCGTCGCCGGCCGGCCGGGAGCACTACGCCCAGCTCGGCGGGAAGACGATCGCCGCCGCGCGGACGGCGATCGTGGCGGCCCTGCAGGAGTCCGGCGCGCTGCTCGGTGAGCCGCGGGCGATCAATCACCCGGTCAAGTTCTACGAGAAGGGCGACCGGCCGCTCGAGATCGTCACCACCCGCCAGTGGTACATCCGCAACGGCGGCCGGGACGAGCAGTTGCGTGAGCAGCTGCGCCAGCGTGGCAGCGAGCTGCGCTGGCACCCCGAGTACATGCGGGTGCGCTACGAGAACTGGGTGGACGGCCTCAACGGCGACTGGCTGATCAGCCGGCAGCGTTTCTTCGGTGTGCCCTTCCCGGTCTGGTACCCGCTCGACGCGGACGGCCAGCCCCGCCACGACGCCCCGATCGTCGCGGCCGAGGCCACCCTGCCCGTGGACCCGTCCAGTGACGTCCCCCCGGGCTACACGGCCGAGCAGCGGGGCGTGCCCGGCGGCTTCATGGCCGACCCCGACGTCATGGACACCTGGGCCACCTCCTCGCTGACGCCGCTGATCGCCAGTGGCTGGGAGAGCGACCCGGCGCTGTTCGCGCAGGTGTTCCCGATGAACCTGCGCCCCCAGGCGCACGAGATCATCCGGACCTGGCTGTTCTCGACCGTGCTGCGCAGCCACGACGAGTTCGGCACGCTGCCCTGGACGGACGCGGCGATCTCGGGTTGGATCCTCGACCCGGACCGCAAGAAGATGTCGAAGTCCAAGGGCAACGTGGTCACGCCCATGGGCCTGCTCGAGCAGCACGGCTCGGACGCCGTCCGCTACTGGGCGGCCTCGGGCCGTCCGGGCACCGACACGGCCTTCGACGTCGGCCAGATGAAGACCGGCCGCCGGCTCGCCATCAAGATCCTCAACGCGAGCCGGTTCGTGCTGGGCCTCGCCGAGGCGGGCGAGGGCGAGGTCTTCGAGAGCGGCGCGGCCCTCGCGGCCGACGCCGCACCCGGCCCGGCCGCGATCACCGAACCGCTGGACAGAGCACTGCTCGCCGAGCTCGCCCGGGTCGTCGACACGGCCACCGGCGCGTTCGAGGGCTACGACTACACCCGGGCGCTCGAGGTCACCGAGACCTTCTTCTGGCGGTTCTGCGACGACTACGTCGAGCTGGTCAAGGGCCGGGCGTACGGCGGGCACGGGGAGGCCGGCGCCGCCTCCGCCCGGGCGACGCTGTCGATCGCGCTGTCGACGCTGCTCACCCTGTTCGCGCCGTTCCTGCCGTTCGTCACCGAGGAGGTCTGGTCCTGGTGGCGGGCGGGCTCGGTGCACCGGGCCCGCTGGCCGGAGGCCGCCGAGGTCCGCGAGGCCGCCGGGGACGGCCAGCCCGAGCTGCTGGACGCGGTCGGCGCCGCGCTCTCCGCGGTGCGCCGGGCCAAGTCCGAGGCGAAGGTGTCGATGAAGGCCGAGGTCGCCACCGCCCGGGTCAGCGGTGACGCCGACGTCGTCGCGCTGGTCGGGCAGGCTGCCGTGGACCTGCGCAGCGCCGGCGGGATCTGGGAGCTGAGCCTGGTCGGCACCGGCGGCGAGCTGGCTGTCGACGTGGTGCTCGTCCCGCCGGCCGGCTGATCGTCACCGTCCGCGACGGGGGTGCGGTGTGACCGACAGGCCCGACGTGGGCGGCCCCGGTGCGCTGGCCGAGGCGTTCGAGGCGGAGCGCGGGTACCTGCGCGCCGTGGCCTACCGCATCCTCGGCTCGGTCACCGACACCGAGGACATCGTCCAGGACGCCTGGCTGCGCCTCGCCCGGACCGACCCGGCCGCCATCGAGGACCTGCGCGGATGGTTGACCGTGGTCGTCGGCCGGCTCTGCCTCGACCATCTCCGCTCGGCCCGGGTCCGGCGGGAGACCTACGTCGGGCCGTGGCTGCCCGAGCCGCTGGTCGACCCGTCCGGTCCGGGGGCCCG
>NZ_UBIZ01000696.1:0-1561 GCF_900465275.1 Parafrankia sp. Ea1.12
CTAGTGGTCGTCGCCGTTAGTTCGTCGGTTATGCGGCGAGGCTGAGGCGGTTGGCGGTCTTGAGGAGATCGGCGCGGGTGTACTTCCAGCCGAACGGGGCCGCGGTCTGGTTGTAGAGGTCCTGGAAGCCCAGGACCCGGTCGCCGAGTGCGTCGAGGTCGGCGAAGTCGCCGCGTTCGATGGCCTTGCGTTGCAGGATCGAGAAGTAGATCTCTACCTGGTTCAGCCAGGAGGCGTGGATCGGCAGGTGGATGAGCGTCGCGGTCGGGTAGGCCGAGCTCATCCGGCGGATCGAGGTCTGGCCGTTGTGGGAGGAACCGTTGTCGACGATCCAGAACACCCGCCGCGCCGAGGCGTAGGGCTCGCAGGCCATGACCTGGTCGACGAGCCGGCCGAACGGGGCGATCCCGGTGGTCGGCTCGATCCGGCCGATGACCTGCGCGCGGTGGACGTCGTAGGCGGCGAAGTAGGCCACCGTGCCCCCGCGTTTGTACTCGAACTCGACGCGCGGGCCGTGACGGGGCTGGGCAGGCGCGGTCGGGTGGCAGCGGCGCAGTGCTTGCAGCTGGGACTTCTCGTCCGCCGAGATCACATAGTCGTCCTCGCCGAGCGGTTCACCGTCCCAGGTCCGGGCGTAGAGATCGAGGACCCGGGAGGCCTTCACGACGAACGCCGGATCCCTGGGGAAGATCCACGAGCGGTGCTGCCAGGGGCGGATCGCGTCGCGGGCCAGCCAGCGCCCGACCGACGACGCCGACACCGCCGCCACGATGCCCTGCCGGGTCGCGTGGCGAGCGAGTTCACCGTTCGACCAGCGTTCCAGCGGCACGCCGACGTCCGCGGGCCGGGTGCACGCCAGTGCCTTGACCTCGGCGACCTGCACCGCGCTGAACCGGGCCGGCCGACCCGAGCGGCGCCGATCAGCCAGCCCGGCGAGCCCTTCGCGGGCGAACCGGCCTCGCCACTTGCCGACGGTGTCCTCACAGACACCGAGATCGGTAGCGATCGCCGTGTTGCCCGCACCATCGGCGGCGGCGAGCACGATCGCCGCGCGCAGCCAGTCACGGCGCGGCACGGTCATCGAACGGACACGGCCAGCCAGAACGGCGCGGACGTCGTCGGTCAGGGTGATCGCGGTGGCACGGCGAGACACCCTCACGGTCCTACCGGGCCAGCCACGCCCCACAGGCACACCACGACCAACCCCCGGCCACAATCAGATCGTGGCGGGTATCCCGGAATCGACGAAGACCTCCCTGCGGCAGCGCCTCGTCGCGCACGCCGCCACGAACTGGCCCGGGATCACGGTGTCCACCCGCTACCGCGGCCCGTTCGCCTACATCACCGCGACCCACCCCGACGGCGACGACCAGCCCCTGTGCCGGCTGCGCTACGTCGGCTACGCCAGCCAGTGGGGCTTCTCGATCTGGCGGGCCAGCCACGACGACTACGCCGACTCCGTCCTGGCCGACGGCTCACCGACCGGAACCGCCGAAGCCGCACTCGACCTCGCCGCCGGCCTCTACCTACCCGCCACCACCCATCACCGACGAACTAACGG
>NZ_UBIZ01000548.1:0-1514 GCF_900465275.1 Parafrankia sp. Ea1.12
GCAAGGCCGACTACATGTGGAGCAAGCAGGCCGTCTGCGCCTACGTCGCCACCCAGGCGATGCCCCTGCTCAAGCAGGGCATCCGCATCAACGCGATCTGCCCCGGCCCCACCGACACCCCGCTGGCGCGGGCGAACGAGGAGAGGTGGCTCGGCTTCGGTACCGACTACCGGGCCGAGCTGGGCATCGAGGCCGCGACCCCCCTGGAACAGGCCTACCCGCTGCTGTTCCTCTGCAGCGACGCCGCCTCCGCCATCAACGGCATCACCCTCACGGCCGACTCGGGCTACTTCACCGCCGGCATCTCCGACTCCTTCCCCCCGGCCACACCCATCGTGAAATTCCTGCTCGGTCGGTGACCCGGCTGCCTGGCGGCGCTCGCCGTCGGGCCCGTCCGTCCCTACTTCGGCACACCACCACGCAGCAGGCACTCGACATCCATTAAGGACGAAACACGATGAAAGAGCAGCGCCGGGGCCGCAAGATCGCCATGAGTCGGGACGAGATCGATGCCTTCCTCACCGAGGAGCGAACCTGCCGGGTGGCGACGTCCAGCCCGAGCGGACCACATCTGACTCCGCTGTGGTTCGTGTGGGACGGCTCCGCTCTGTGGCTCAACTCGGTCGTGAAGAGCCAGCGCTGGACCGACATCGCCCGCGACCCGCGAGTGGCCGTGCTCATCGATGGCGGCCACGCCTTCAACGAGCTACACGGGGTCGAGCTCCGCGGGAAGCTCGAAAGCGTCGGAGAAGCTCCCCGGACCGGCACCCCCGACCCGGACCTCGAAACACCGGAAAAGCTCTTCGCCCAGAAATACACCGGTCGCGACGAAATGCACTACGACGGCCGTCACGCCTGGCTGCGCCTCACCCCGGAGAAAATGACCAGCTGGGACTTCCGAAAAATGTGAGAACCCCCGGCACGGCCGGGACCGGAGCACAGATATCTGACCGGATACGCCTGTCAGGCCAGCACCCACGGAGGAGGGTCATGAACGTCGACGACTTGATTCTGGTGAGCATCGACGACCACGTGGTCGAACCAGCGGACATGTTCAAGAACCACCTGCCGGCGAACCTGGCCGACCAGGCGCCGCACGTCGAGACCGACGAGTCCGGGGTGGACCGGTGGATCTACCAGGGCCGGGTCACCGGGGTCAGCGGCCTCAACGCCGTGATCACCTGGCCGCCGGAGGAATGGGCCAAGGACCCGGCCGGCTTCGCCGAGATGCGCCCCGCCGTCTACGACATCCACGACCGGGTCCGGGACATGGACCGTAACGGGATCCTGGCGTCGATGTGCTTCCCGACGTTCGCCGGGTTCAGCGCCGGGCATCTCAACCATTTCAAGGATCCCCTCACCGTCATCATGATCCAGGCGTACAACGACTGGCACATCGACGAGTGGGCCGGCACCTACCCGGGCCGGTTCATCCCGCTGGCGCTGCTTCCGACCTGGGACCCGCAGCTGATGGTGAACGAGATCCGCCGGGTGGCGGCGAAGGGCTGCCGGGC
>NZ_UBIZ01000547.1:0-201 GCF_900465275.1 Parafrankia sp. Ea1.12
AGCAGCGACCACACCATGACCATCCAGCCTGCCCGACACAGGCCCTGTCCGGCGAGCAAACGCGCAGGTCACCGCTCACCCGGACGGACCGTGGACCACCCAACAAGCCCGGAACCTCCTCATGGACCTCGGCAACCGGGCGGCCGACTTCCAGTTCCTGGTCCGTGACCGGGCCGGACAGTTCACCGCCTCCTTCGCTCA
>NZ_UBIZ01000545.1:0-249 GCF_900465275.1 Parafrankia sp. Ea1.12
ATCGTGGATCACGTTGTAAGACTAACTTTTTGTATCGATGACAGAAAGATCTGTCGGCAAGTGGACAGTCAGGGATGGCCCACCGGGTCGATGCGGTCCGGGCGTCTCGAACGACGGAGGTGCCTAGTAGGACTTCGTTAGGTGACTCCTGGCGGGTGAACGGTTACGGGAGGTGTGTGGTTGAAGGGTCGCTGGCAGGTGGGGCAGGCGCCGGTCCAGACGGCGAGCAGGGCCTGGAGGGAGCTGCAC
>NZ_UBIZ01000653.1:0-2359 GCF_900465275.1 Parafrankia sp. Ea1.12
GGGCGGGCCGTCTCGGAGCCGGGGCCGGAACCGGGCCCCGTACGCGTCCGCGGGGCCCGTGGCGGTCGCCTGGGCGGGCCGTGTCCGCCGGCCCGTCGTACCGAACCAATATCGTGGACGACGTGGCTGTTCTCACCCCCCGCTCCACCGACTTCCCGCGTTGGTACCAGGACGTGCTCGACAAGGCCGAGCTCGCCGACAACGGGCCCGTGCGCGGCACGATGGTCATCCGGCCCTACGGCTACGCGCTGTGGGAACGGATGCAGGCCGACGTCGACACCCGGATCAAGGCCGCGGGCGCGGTGAACGCCTACTTCCCGTTGTTCATCCCGGAGAGCTACCTGCGCCGGGAGGCCGAGCACGTCGAGGGGTTCAGCCCCGAGCTCGCCGTCGTCACCCACGGTGGCGGCAAGGAGCTGGCCGAACCGGTCGTCGTCCGTCCCACCAGCGAGACGGTGATCGGCGAGTACATGGCCAAGTGGACGCAGAGCTACCGGGATCTGCCGCTGCTGCTGAACCAGTGGGCGAACGTCGTCCGCTGGGAGCTGCGCCCGCGGCTGTTCCTGCGCACCAGCGAGTTCCTGTGGCAGGAGGGGCACACCGCCCATGCGGACGCCGCGGACGCCGCGGCCTATGCCCGCCGGATCGCGCTCGAGGTGTACCGGGAGTTCATGACCTCGGTGCTCGCGCTGCCGGTGTTCGTCGGGGCGAAGACCCGCAAGGAGCGCTTCGCCGGCGCGATCAACACGATGACCTGCGAAGGCATGATGGGTGACGGCAAGGCGCTGCAGATGGCGACGAGCCACGAGCTCGGCCAGAACTTCGCCCGCGCCTTCGACATCGACTTCCTCGGGCCGGACGGCGGCCGCCACCTGGCGTGGACGACCTCCTGGGGCAGCTCCACCCGCATGATCGGTGGCCTGATCATGGCTCACGGTGACGACAACGGCCTGCGGGTGCCGCCCGCGCTCGCGCCCACCCAGGTAGTGGTGCTCCCGGTCCGCGACGACGACGCCGTGGTCACGAAGGCCCGCGAGATCACCGACGCGCTCACCGCACTCGGCGTCCGGGCCAGGCTGGACGCCCGCCCCGGTCTGTCGTTCGGCCGCCGGGTCACCGACGCCGAGCTCAAGGGCATCCCCGTCCGGGTCGAGGTCGGGCCGCGCGACCTGGCCGCCGGCAACGTCACGCTGGCCCGCCGGGACACCGCCGAGAAGTTCCCGGTGCCGCTCGGTGAGGCCGCCGGCCGCGTCCCCGTCCTGCTCGACGAGGTGCAGGCGAGCCTGTACGCGCAGGCCCTGGCGCTGCGCGACGAACGCACCTCGGACGTCACCTCGCTGGCCGAGGCGGTCGAGGCCGCCGCGACGGGCTTCGCCCGGCTGCCCTGGCACCTGGTGGGTGAGGACGGCGAGGCACGGCTCGCCGAGGACTCGCTGACCGTCCGCTGCCTGCAGACGCCGGACGGCGCCCTGCCGACCGCGGACACCAGGGACGAGGATCTCGTCTGCCTCGTGGCCCGCGCCTACTGACACGGGCACGGCTGGTCCGGTGGCCACCGGACCAGCCGGCGCAGATCCCAGCCGGCGCAGATCCCAGCTGGCGCCAGCCAAACGAGGGCCGGCCGAACGAGGGCCGACGGGCCATTCCCGCTTTTCCGGCGCACCGGCCCGACGTGCCTTAGCGGTGGAAACCGCGATTAGGTGACCCGGTAACTGGCGTAGCCATTCTTGACACCGCGGACGGAAACATCGAAAAGCGATGGAAGTCCATTTCCGGACGGCTCCGCCCGCCGTCGGACGCCCGCTGACGTGCGGCGGACGCCCGTGAGATGCGCCTGCGGGACGCGGTAAGCCAGGCGCTCGGTGAAGATCCCGCGAGCGCTCTCCGACGATGTCCGAGATCCTCCCGAGCGACCGCGGACGGCCGCGTGGAGATCCATGGATCTCCGGTCCGGCTGGGCCGGGTCTACTCCACTGTCAAACGGTTGACTCCGAATTTGGCGTAAGTAGGATTACGACACGAAATAGGACGTGGCGGTCAGGACGCGATCGAGACGTGTCAGGCTCCACCGGGCCGCCTGCTCGGCCCGCCCGCCCCGGCACGCGTCCGAGAAAAGAGGGCGAGATGCGAACCGGGAGCGAAACGGCGGGCACAACCCGTGGCGGGCGGCGTTCCGGTGTGCACCTCGGAACTCTCACCGTGACGACGAGCGAGTCATCAAAGATGATCGACATCAACGAGGAGCGGCTGTGAAGCGGTTACTGATCGACGGAAAGCTTGTCGAGACCGAGCGGACGGTCGACTCGATCAACCCCACGACCGGCGAAGTCATCGGCCAGGCCGCGGACGCGACGGTCGA
>NZ_UBIZ01000540.1:0-8259 GCF_900465275.1 Parafrankia sp. Ea1.12
GTCGGGGTCGGGGCGGTGGTCAGGTGCCCTCGCCGAGGGCCAGCCGGACCAGTGTCTCGGCGTCCATCTCGTCGAACGCGCTGGCCGGCTCGCCGCCGCCGGGCGCGGCCGGCGGTTCCGGGTCGGGCGGGCCCGCGGGCGCAGACGCGGACGCAGGCGCGGGCGCAGGCGCGGCGGCGGGTGGACCCGCGGCGGCCGGAGCCACCTCCGGGAACAGCTGGTCGCGGAGGTGGCCGGCGATGGCCTCGGGTGTCGGGAAGTCGAAGACGAGCATCGGCCGCAGGCGCAACCCGGTCGCCGCGGTCAGCCGGTTGCGGAACTGCACCGAGGCGAGCGAGTCGAAACCGAGCTCCCGGAACGGCCGGTCCGGTGCCACCTCCGCCGCGGACATGTGCCCCAGCGCCGCGGCGGCGGTGGCGCACACGACGTCGAGCAGGGCCCGGTCCCGTTCCGGGCCGCTGGCCCCCGCCAGCCGCCGCGCCAGCGTCTCGACCGGATCATCGGCCGCGCCGTCGACCGACCGCCGGGCCGGGTGGCGGACCAGGCCGCGCAGCAGCGGCGGGACGGCCCCCGCCCGCGGTGCCCGCGGGTCGAGCCGCATGGGCAGCAGCACGGGGCGGTCCGCGGTGAGCGCGGCGTCGAACAGCGCCATGCCGGCCGCGGCGGAGATCGGCCGCAGCCCGTTGGCGGCCATCCGCTGGTCGAGCGCGGCGGCGTCGAGGTGCCCGGCCAGGGCGCTGCGCGGGGCCCAGTACCCCCAGCCGAGGGCGAGCGCGGGCAGGCCGGCTGCCCGCCGGTGGTGCGCCAGGGCGTCGAGGAAGGTGTTGGCGGCCGCGTAGTTCGCCTGCCCCGCGCTGCCGAACGCGGCCGCGGACGAGGAGAACAGAACGAAGGCGGCCAGGTCGTCGCCCCGGGTGAGCTCGTGCAGGTGCAGGGCGGCGTCCATCTTGGGTCGCAGCACGGTGTCGAGGCGTTCCGGGGTCATCGCGGAGAACACCCCGTCGTCGAGGGTGCCGGCGGCGTGCACGACCGCCGTCAGGGGATGCGCCGCGGGGATCGCGGCGAGCACGCCGGTCAGCGCGGCGCGGTCTGCGACGTCGCAGGCCGCCACCGTCACCCGCGCGCCCAGGGCGGTCAGATCGTCGGTCAGCTCCGCGACGCCGGGCGAACCGGCTCCGCCGCGGCTGACCAGCAGCAGGTTGCGGATCCCGTAGCCGGTGACCAGGTGCCGGGCGACCAGCCCGCCCAGCGTGCCGGTGCCACCGGTGATCAGCACCGTCCCGTCCGGCCGCCACCGTGCCCGGCCGGCGTCGACACCGGCGCCGGCGACCGGCGCGCGGACCAGGCGTTGTCCCAGGACGGCGCCCTCGCGCAGGGCGACCCGCGGCTCGCCGCAGGCGACCGCGGCCGGCAGGGCCCGCTCCGACGCCGGCGTCCCGTCGACGTCCACGAGCAGGAACCGGTCCGGGTTCTCCGCCGCCGCCGAGCCGAGCAGGCCCCACACCGCGGCGTCGGCGAGACCGGTGACGTCGTCGTGCGCGCCGACCGCCACCGCCCCCCGGGTGACCACGACCAGCCGGGCGGCGGCGAACCGGTCGTCACGCAGCCATTCCTGCGCCAGGGCGAGCACCGAGCGCAGGGCGGTTCGCGCGGCCGCCGCGAGATCCGGGCCGGCCGCGGCCGAGTCGCTGGTCACCAGCACGACCTCGGGGATGGCCGGCAGGGCCGCGGCCGCCGCCAGGTCCGGGCAGGCCGGGGCGTGGACGCCGGCCAGCGCGAGGGCCGTGCGCAGCCCGAGCGGGTCCGGCCCGAGCACCGCCCAGCCCGGCGCGCCGGCACCCGAGGCCCGTGCGGGGGCCACCGGCACCCAGTCGAGGGCGAACATCGCGTCCGCCGCCGAGGCGCGCAGCGCACGCAGCCGGGCGGCGGCCAGCGGCCGGAGGCCGGTCGAGCCGTAGGCCGCGACCGCCGCGCCGGTGTGGTCGGCCAGCTCCACCGAGACCGCGCCGGCGCCCGCCGGGCCGACACGCACCCGCACCGCCCGCGCGCCGGTGGCGTACAGCCGCACGCCCCGGTAGCCGCCGTCGACCGCCACCACCGGCTCCGACACCGCGGGCGGCTCCGCGGGCGGCTCGGCGCCGGCTGCCGGGAGCCGTCCCCACAGGGCCAGGTGGCCGGCCGCCTCGAGCAGCACCGGGTGCAGGCCGAACCCGGCCACCTCGTGCTCGCCGTCCAGGACGGCCTCGGCGAACAGCTCCGTCCCCGCCTGCCAGGCCCTGGTCAGCCGCGGGCCGTCCGGCCCGTGGCCGTGACCGGCGGCGAGCAGCTCGCCGTACAGCCGGTCGACGTCCACCGGAACCGCGCCGGGCGGCGGCCACGCCCGCGGGTCGGGTACGGACGCGGCCGGGTCGGCGGTGCCCGCCAGCGTCGCGGTGGCGTGCGCGGTCCAGGGCGCGTCCGCCGGGGCCCCGTCGGGACGGGCATGCACCGTCAGCGCGCGGTTCCCGGTGCCGTCCGGTGCTCCGGCGTGCAGCTGGAGCCGGAGCGCCCCACTCTCCGGCAGCACCAGCGGCCCGGTCAGGGCCAGGTCGGTCACCTCCGGGCAGCCGACCTCGTCGCCCGCTTGGATGGCCAGCTCCAGCAGCACCCCGTCCGGCACGACCGGGACGCCGGCCACGGTCCGGCCGGCCAGCCACGGCTGCGCGGCCGGGCTGATCCGGGCCGTCAGCAGCAGGCCCCCGTCGGCCATCGGGACGGCGGCGGTGACCAGCGGATGAGCCGGGCCGTCGCGGCCCGGCGCGGCGACGGCGTCGGCCGGGCGGGCCGGTGCCGGCCGTGGCCAGAACCGCCGGCGCTGGAAGGCGTAGGTGGGCAGGTCGGCCGGGTGGGCGCCGGTGCCCGCGAACGCCTCCCGCCAGTCGACGCCGACCCCGTGGACGTGCACCTCGGCCAGCGCGGCCAGCAGGCGGTCGGCACCCCCGCGGCCACGCTGGAGCGTGCTGACGACCACGGCGTCCCGGCCGGCGTCGTGCGCCGTCTCGGCCAGCCCGAATCCCACCACCGGATGCGGGCTGACCTCGACGAAGGTGTCGAATCCGGCGGCCAGCAGCGCCCGCGCGGCGCCGTCGAGCAGGACCGGTTCCCGGGTGTTGGAGTACCAGTACTCGGCGTCCAGCGCCACGGCGTCCAGCGGCCCCCCGGTCACCGTCGAGTAGACCGGGATCCGGGCGGGGGCGGGAGCCAGTGGGCGCAGGATCTCCATCAGCTCGGGACGGATGCCGTCCACCTGCGCGCAGTGCGTCGCGACCGACGCCGCGACCAGCCGGGCGCGGACACCCTCGGCGGTGAGCTCGGCGACCAGGTCGTCCAGTGCGCCGGTCTCGCCGGCGACGGTGACCTGCCGCGGCCCGTTGATCCCGCCGACGGCGAGCCGGCCACCGAAGCGGTCGAGCCGGGCGGCGACGTCCGCGGGCGGCAGCCCGACCGACGCCAGCGCGCCCCGGCCGAGCAGGCGGGTGGCCAGCAGCCTGCTGCGCAGCGCGATGATCCGGGCCGCGTCGGCCAGGGAGAGAGCACCGGCGACGTGCGCGGCGGCGACCTCCCCCTGGCTGGTGCCGACCACCGCGGCCGGCGTCACCCCGTGGGCGCGCCAGGCCGCGGCCAGCGACACCATCATCGACATCAGCGCGGGCTGGATCACCTCGATGGCCTCCAGCGGCGGCGCGTCACCGGCCCCGCGGATCACGTCCAGCAGGGACCAGTCGAGGTAGGGCTCGAACGCCGCGGCGCACTCGGTCATCCGCTCGCGGAACGGCGGGCACGACTCCAGCAGCTCCCGGCCCATGCCGGACCACTGTGATCCCTGCCCGGGGAAGACGAACACCACGCGCGGGTCGGGAACGGCCACGCCGCGCACGACGAGGCCGCCCGGCCGGCCGACGCCCGCGGGGGCCATGCCGTCGACGGGGGCCGTCCCGGCAGCGGGGGCGGTCCCGTCGGCGGGATCCTGGTCGCCGGCGAGCTCCACGAGGCCGGCCCGCAGCTCGTCGCGGTCGGCGCCGACCACGACCGCCCGGTGGTCGAAGGCGGCCCGGGTCGCCGCGGTGGCCAGCGCGACATCCGCGGCGGCCGGGCCGGGACGGTCGTCGAGGTGGGCGGCCAGCCGGCGGGCCTGGGCGCGCAGCCCCTCCGTGGTGCGCGCCGACACCAGCAGCGGCACCGGCCGCGGCGACGACGCCGGTGACGACGCCGGCCCGACCCGCGGCTCCTCGGTGGCGGGGGCCTCGCGGAGGATCACGTGCGCGTTCGTGCCGCTGATGCCGAACGCGGAGACCGCGGCCCGCCGCGGCCCACTCTCGCCGGCCCGCTCCCGCCCCGCCGGGGCGCCGTCCGGGAGCGGGCGGGCCGGCCACGCGACCTCCTCGGTCAGCAGCCGGACGCCGGACCCGTCCCAGTCGACCTGCGGGGTGGGCTCGTCGGCGTGCAGGGTGCGCGGCAGCACCCCGTGCCGCATGGCCAGCACCATCTTGATCACACCGGCCACGCCGGCCGCCGCCTGGGTGTGCCCGATGTTGGACTTCAGCGACCCCAGCCACAGCGGCCGACCGGCCGGCCGGTCGCGGCCGTACGCGGCGATGAGGGCCTGCGCCTCGATGGGGTCGCCGAGCTTCGTCCCGGTGCCGTGCGCCTCCACCGCGTCCACCTCGGACGGCGACAGCCCGGCGACGGCGAGCGCCTGGCGGATCACCCGCTGCTGCGCCGGGCCGTTCGGCGCGCTCAGCCCGTTCGACGCGCCGTCCGAGTTGACCGCCGTGCCCTCGACGACGGCGAGCACCGGACGGCCCGCCCGGCGGGCGTCGGAGAGCCGTTCGAGAACCAGCAGGCCGACGCCCTCCGAGAGGCCGGTGCCGTCGCCGCCCGCGCCGAAGGCCCGGCAGCGGCCGTCCGGTGACAGCGCGCGCTGGCGGCTGAACTCGACGTACATCAGCGGGGAGGACATCACGACCGCGCCGCCGGCCAGCGCCAGCGAGCACTCCCCCCGCCGCAGCGCCTGGACGGCATGGTGCAGGGCCACCAGCGACGACGAGCAGGCCGTGTCGACGGTCACCGCCGGCCCCTGCAACCCCAGGGTGTAGGAGATGCGCCCGGACATGACGCTCGCCGCGTTGCCGATGCCGATGTAGCCCTCCGTCTCCGCCCCGGCGGCCAGCGCGCGCGGGCCGTAGTCCTGGACGTTCGTGCCGACGAACACCCCGCCCGGGGTGCCGCGCAGCGTCGACGGGTCGATGCCCGCGCGTTCCACCGCCTCCCACGACAGCTCCAGCAGCAGCCGCTGCTGGGGGTCCATCGCCAGGGCCTCGCGGGGGTTGATGCCGAAGAACTCGGCGTCGAAGTCGGCGACCCCGGCCAGGAAGCCGCCGTGGCGCACATAGGAGGTGCCGGACCGCTCCGGGTCGGGATCGTGCAGGGCGTCGAGATCCCAGCCCCGGTCGGCCGGGAACCCGCCGATCGCGTCCCGGCCCTCGGCCAGCAGCCGCCACAGGTCCTCCGGGGAGTCGACGCCACCGGGCAGCCGGCAGGCCATGGCCACGATCGCCACCGGCTCGGCGTCCAGCAGGTCGTGCTCACCGCCGTGCCCGCTCCGGTCGCGGGACGCCACAGCGCCCGGGACGCCGGCGGCGGGCGCGTCGTCCGCGTCGCCGCCGGTGATCTCCACCCGCAGGAACTCCGCCAGCGCCAACGGGGTCGGGTAGTCGAACACCAGCGTGGACGGCAGCCGCAGGCCGAGCGCCGCGCCGAGCCCGTTACGCAGGTCGACGGAGGTCAGCGAGTCGAAGCCGAGGTCACGGAAGGCCCGGTGCGCCTCCACGGCGGTGGCGTCGGAGTGCCCCAGCACGGCCGCTGCCCGGGTGCGGACCGTCTCGACCAGGGCCCGGTCCCGCTCGGCCGGAGGCAGCGCGGCGAGTCTCCGGGCCAGCGGCGAGCCGGTTCCGGACGCGGCCGGGGAGGCGTCGCCGTCCGCGACGCCGGACGGCCGGGCCTCACCAGCAGCCTCGGCGTCCTCTGCGAGCGTGTCGAACAGCGGGCGGCGGCCCGCCGAGGTGAAGACCGGGATGAACCGCGTCCAGTCGATCTCCGCCACGACGGTGTGGGTCTCGTCGTGGTCCAGCACCTGCCGCAGGGCCTCGAGGGCGCGGTCCGGCTCGAGGTAGCCGAGCCCCCGTGCCCGCTGCCGCCGCACGCCGGGGTCCTCGGCTGCCGCGGCGCCGGCGCTGCCGCTCTCCGCCAGCGGGCGCCACAGCCCCCAGGCGATCGAGGTGGCCGGCAGGCCGCGGGCACGCCGCCGCACGGCCAGGGCGTCCAGGTGGGCGTTGGCCGCGGCGTAGGCGGCGTGGTCGGCGCCGCCCCACACGCCGACGACCGACGAGAAGAGCACGAACGCGTCGAGGTCGTCGGTGGGGAACAGCTCGTCGAGCCAGTCGGCCGCGGTGGCCTTGGCGGCGATCGCGCCGGCCAGGTCGGTGACCGAGGTGTCGGCCAGCGGGCGCAGCCCGAGCAGCGCGGCGGTGTGCACGACGGCGCGGATCCCCTCGCCGTCGGTGGCCTGCCCGCGGACGACCGCGGCCAACGCCTCCCGGTCCGCGAGGTCACAGGTGGCCACGGTCAGCCGGACGTCCCCGGTGAACGCGCCGTGGCGCAGCGCCGCGATGTCGGGATCGTCCGCGCGGTGCGATCCGGCGAGCACGACATGCCCGGCTCCCCGCTCGGCCAGCCATCCGGCCAGGTGGGGGCCGAGCGGTCCGGTGCTGGTGACCAGCACGGTTCCGCGGGGCCGCCAGCGCCGGGCGGGTTCGACCCCGCCGAGCGGCGCGCGCAGCAGCCGACGGGCGAAGGCCGTGCCCGCCCGGATCGCGACCTGGTCCTCGTCGGTCGCGCCACGCAGAACCGCTGCCAGCCGGCGCCGGGCGGACCCGTCCAGCGTGTCGGGCAGGTCGACGAGGCCGCCCCAGCGGGACGGGTGCTCCAGCGCGGCCACCCGCCCCAGCCCCCAGGTCTGCGCCTGCGCCGGGTCGGTCACCGGGTCACCGCCGCCGACGGACACGGCACCGCGGGTGAGGCACCACAGCGGCGCGCCGATCCCCGCGTCGCCCAGGGCCTGGACGAGTAGCAGGGTGGCTGTGGCACCAACCGTGCCCACGGCGCCGTCAGCGCCGTCAGCGCCGTCAGCGCCGTCAGCGCCGTCAGCGCGCGGGGGCCCGTCGGGGTGTGCCGTGCCGGTCAGCGCGAGCAGCGACAGCACGCCCCGCGGGTCGCTCTCCCCGGCGCCGGTCACGGCTCGCAGGCGCCCGGAGAGGCCCTCCCGGGTGAGCTCGGCGGGGCCGACCGGGACGCTGACGATCTCCGCGCCGTCCTCGGCCAGGGCGCGCACGGCGTCGGCAGCGAGCGGCGGTACGCCATCGGCGGCCGGGTACGGCGTGACCACCAGCCATCGGCCGGTAGCGGCGGCCGGGGCGGCCCGCGGCGGCTCCGGACCGAGCGGATGCCAACCGACGCGGTACCGCAGCCCGTCAAGATCCGTCCAACCGGCCGCGCCACCGCCGGATGCGGCACCGCCGGCCGGGCGGCCGTCACCCAGCAGCCAGTAGCGCTGGTTCTGGAAGGGGTAGGTCGGCAGGTCCACCTGCCGACCGCCGGCCACCAGCGGGGCCCAGTCCACCGGAACACCGCGCACCCACAGCTGCGCCGCCCCGGCCGCCAGCCGGTCCAGCCCGCCGTCGCCGCGCCGCAGCGACCCCACGACCACAGCGTCCGGGACACCGGCCGCCTCGGCCGTCTCGATGATCGCCGCGGTCAGCACCGGATGCGGGCTGATCTCCACGAACACCCGGTGCCCCTCGCCCACCAACGCGTCGGCGACCTCATGCAGACGGACGGTCGACCGCAGGTTCCGGAACCAGTACTCCCCGTCAAGCTGCCCGGAAACAACCGGGGAGCCGGTGACCGTGGACCACATCTCGACAGTCCCCACACGCGGGACGATCCCGGCCAGCTCCGCGATCAGCCGGTCGCGCACCCGGTCCACCTGCACCGTGTGCGACGCGTAGTCCACCGGCAACCGACGAACCCGAACACCCTCCGCCTCCCACACGGACAGCAGCTCATCCAACCCCGCAGGCTCCCCGGCGACCACCGTCGCCGACGGCCCGTTCACCGCCGCCACCTCCACCCGACCAGCCCCCACCCCCGACCGACCAGCCC
>NZ_UBIZ01000539.1:0-1723 GCF_900465275.1 Parafrankia sp. Ea1.12
ACGAGCTGAACAACGCCGGTGCGACCGACGAGGAGATCGACAAGATCACCTGGCAGAACGCCTGCCGGTTCTTCAACTGGGACCCGTTCTCCGAGATCCCCAAGGAGCGCGCGACCGTCGGCGCCCGTCGCGCGATCGCGACCGACGTCGACACCACCATCCGGTCCCGCAAGGAATGGGCCCGCCTCTACGCGCAGCGACAGACCACCTGATCCACCGCCACGCGGCCGGCGAGACAACGAGAAGCCGCGCCACCCGCCCGAGCGGTGCTTCCCGCCGAATCCGGGTCCTACGAAGAAAGGCCCGTCACCCGTGACAGAAGATCTGTACTGGGACCCGTTCGACCGGGAGTTCCACGTCGACCCGCATCCGATCTGGCACCGGATGCGGGACGAGGCACCCGTGTACCGCAACGAGAAAATGGACTTCTACGCCCTGTCCCGGTTCGCGGACGTCGACGCGGCCCATCTGGACAGCGCCACGTACAGCTCGGCGTACGGCACGGTTCTTGAACTCATGGCGCCCGAGCCGCTGAAGACCGGGCAGATAATCTTCATGGACCCGCCGATCCACACGACGATGCGGGTGCTGGTCTCCAGGGCGTTCACGCCGCGTCGGGTCGGTGGGCTCGAAGGCCACATCCGCGAGATCTGCGCGGAGCTGCTGGACCGGCAGGTCGGCGGTGGCGGGTTCGACTACATCCAGGACTTCGCCGCACTGCTCCCGTCGATGGTGATCTCCCAGCTGATCGGGGTGGACCCGGCCGACCGCGAGGAGATCCGCCACACGATCGACCAGACCTTCCACCTTGATCCGGAGAAGGGGATGGTCAACGACATCTCGATGGCGGCGTCCGCCAAGTTCCACGCCTATCTGTCCGAACAGCTGGAGTCGCGGCGGGCCGAGCCCAGGGACGACATGATGACGGCGCTCGTGCAGGCGGAGATCGCCACCGACGAGGGGACCCGTCGCCTCACCACCTCCGAGGCGGCCGACTTCACCGCGCTGCTCGTGGCCGCCGGTACCGAGACCGTGGCCCGGCTGCTCGGCTGGGCGTGCGACGTGCTCGAGACGCACCCCGACCAGCGCGCGGAGCTGGCCGCCGACCCGTCGCTGCTGGGGAACGCGGTCGAGGAGACGCTGCGCTACGAGTCGCCGTCCCCCGTCCAGGGCCGCGTCACCACCCGGGACGTCGAACTGCACGGCACCACCATCCCGGCCCGGTCGAAGATCATCCTGCTGACCGCGTCCGCCGGGCGTGACGAACGCAGGTACGCCGACCCCGACCGCTACGACATCAGGCGGCGGGTCGACAGTCATGTCGCGTTCGGCCGCGGCGCGCACTTCTGCCTGGGTGCGGCGCTCGCCCGGATGGAGGGGCGTATCGCGCTGGAGGAGACCCTGCGCCGCTTCCCGACCTGGGAGGTCGACCGGGACAACGCGGCACGGCTGCACACCAGCACCGTCCGCGGCTACGAGAAGCTCCCGATCGTCGTATAGGCCCGTACAGATTCATCCCCACCGATCATCCGACCTACCGATCATCCGATGCCATGAAGGCGCGGCCGGCACGGCCAGCTCGCTGAGGGAGTCCTGTGAGATATCGCAGATTCGGAACAACCGGTGTCGAGGTAAGCACCCAGTGCCTGGGCACGATGAACTTCGGCCGGCTGGGAAGCACCGATCCCGACGACAACGTCCGGATCATCAACCGCGCGCTGGA
>NZ_UBIZ01000538.1:0-8461 GCF_900465275.1 Parafrankia sp. Ea1.12
CGGGAACCGGTCCTGCTCGACGGCGCCGCGCGGGCGCTGTTGGAGACGCCGGGGGAATGGTGTCGGTGGCGTTGCCGGCGGCGGAGGTGGAGGGGTTCCTGGAACGGTGGGACGGGCGGGTGGAGGTGGCGGCCGTCAACGGCCCGGCGTCGACGGTGGTGGCCGGCGAGACCGCGGCGCTGGAGGAGGTCGTCGCGTTCTGCGCGGCTCGCGGCGCGCGGGCCCGGCGGGTCGCGGTGGACTACGCCTCGCACACCTCCCGGGTGGAGCCGCTGCGGGCGAGCCTGCTGCGGGAGCTGGCGGGCCTGCGGTCCGCGGCTCCGCGCATCCCCTTCCTCTCGACGGTGACGGGCCGACGGATGACGGAGCCCGGTGAGCTGGACGCGCCGTACTGGTTCGACAACCTGCGGTCGCCGGTGCTGTTCGCGCCGGCTGTCCGGGAGCTGCTGGACGAGGGCTGCCGGTTCTTCCTGGAGGTCGGCGCGCATCCGGTGCTGACACCGGCGGTGGCGGAGAGCGCGCTGGCCGCCGGAGCGGACGGCGCCGTCGGGGTGGGATCGCTGCGCCGCGACGACGGCGGCCTTCGGCGCCTGTCCGCGAGCGCCGCCGAGCTGTGGGTGCGGGGCGCCGAGGTCGACTGGGGACCGCTGGTCGCCGCCGGCCGGCGGGTGGACCTGCCGACCTACGCCTTCCAGCACCGCCGCTACTGGCTGGGCGCCGGTGCGCCGGCGGAACCGGCCCAGGAGGCTGACCCGACCGCGGGATCGCTGTTCCGGACGGAGTGGATCCCGCTGCCGGTGGCCCCCGAGGTGACACCGGCGCGCGCCGCCCTCCTTGGAACCGGCGGCCCCGGCCGGGCGGCCGCGTTCGTTACCCCGGCGGACTGGGATGCCTCGGTGCTCCGTGACGAGCTGGCCGCTCTGGCCGCGGCGGGTGGTCCGGCCCCCGACCGGGTGGTCGTCGGCCTGCCGCAGGCGGCCGCCGCCGGTCCGACGGGCGCCGACCCGGTCAGCCTCGGCCCGGTGCGCGCCGATTCCGTCGGCCTCGATCCGGTTGGCGTGGTGCACGGCGCCGTGCGGTGGGCGCTGTCGCTGATCCAGGCCTGGCTGGCTGACGACCGTCTCGCCGCCGCCCGGCTGGTGCTGACGACCCGCGGGGCGGTGGAGGGGGAGCCCGGCGGGCAGGTCACCGATCTCGCAGCCGCCGCGGTGTGGGGGCTGGTGCGCTCGGCGGAGTCCGAGCATCCCGGGCGGTTCGTCCTGCTCGACCTGGACGACGACGAGGACTCCGCGGCCGTCGCGCCCGCCGCGGTCACGGCCGCGCTGGCGGCGGGGGAGCCGCAGCTCGCCCTGCGCGCCGGTCGCGCGTTCGTACCGAGACTCGCGCCAGCCGCGCCAGCCGGCCCGGCTGGTGACGGCGTCCGCTGGGACCCGGCGGGAACCGTGCTGATCACCGGTGGGACGGGCACGCTCGGCGGGCTGGTCGCCCGGCACCTGGTCACCCGGCACGGCGTGCGCCACCTGCTGCTGGCCGGGCGGGGCGGGCGCGCCCCGGAGCTGGTCGCGGAGCTCACCGAGCTCGGGGCGAGCGTCACCGTGGCGGCGTGCGACGTGGCCGACCGCCGGGCGCTGGCCGACCTGCTCGCGGCGGTTCCCGCCGGCCGTCCGCTGCGGGCGGTCGTGCACGCCGCGGGAGTGCTCGACGACGGCGTCGTCACAGCCCTGACGGGGGAGCGGGTCGACGCCGTCCTGCGGCCCAAGGCCGACGCGGCGCTGCACCTGGACGAGCTCACCGTGCATCTCGACCTGTCCGCCTTCGTGCTGTTCTCCTCGGCCGCGGCGCCCTTCGGCAGCGCCGGCCAGGGCGCCTACGCGGCGGCGAACGCGCTCCTGGACGCGCTCGCCGCGCGGCGGGCCGCCCGTGGGCTGCCGGCCGCCTCGCTCGCCTGGGGGCTGTGGGCGCGGCGCAGCGCGCTGACGGCCGGGCTCGGTTCCGCCGACCTGCGCCGGATGGCCCGCACGGGGATGCGCCCGCTGGAGACGTCCGAGGCACTCGACCTGTTCGACCGGGCGCTGGCCGGGTGGCCGCCCACCCCGGGCGGCCCCGGCGCCACTCCTGCCGTCCGGGACGCCGCGCTGGTTCCGGTGGGCCTCGACGGCGCCACGCTGCGCGCCCACGCGGCGGCCGGGACGCTCCCGGTGCTCCTGCGGGGTCTCGTCCCCGTCGCGGCGCAGGGCGACCAGACCGGGGCGGCGGGCACGGCCACCGGTCCGGGCGCGGTCGTCGGGCTGGCCGCGTTCACAGCGCCGGGCGCGTTCGCCCCGGCGGGTGCGTCGGACGGCCTGGTCCGCCGCCTGCGCGAGGTGTCCGCGCCCGAGCGGCACGACCTGCTCGTCCAGCTTGTCCGGGCGCACGCCGCGGCGGTGCTCGGACACGCCGCGGCCGAGGCGGTCGGCCCGTCCCGGGCGTTCAAGGACGCCGGCTTCGACTCACTGACCTCGGTGGAGCTGCGCAACCGGCTCGCCGCGGCGACCGGCCTGCGCCTGCCGGCGACGCTGCTGTTCGACCATCCCACCCCGGTGGCCGTCGCCGACCGGCTGCGGGCCGTCCTGCTGGACGACGCGCCGGACGCGCCGCCGGCGGCCGTGTCCCCGCCGCCGTCCCGGCACGCCGACGACGACGGCTCGGACGATCCGGTCGTGATCGTGGGCATGGGGTGCCGGTACCCGGGTGGGGTGTCGTCCCCGGCGGAGCTGTGGCGACTGCTGGCGGACGGCGTCGACGCGGTCTCGGACTTCCCGGTCGACCGCGGCTGGGACGTCGACGGGCTCTACGACCCGGAGCCCGGCCGTCCGGGCCGGTGCTACGTGCGGGAGGGCGGCTTCCTGCACGACGCGGGTGACTTCGACGCGGAGTTCTTCGGGATCTCCCCGCGTGAGGCGCTGGCCATGGACCCGCAGCAGCGGCTGCTGCTGGAGGTGTCCTGGGAGGCGCTCGAACGGGCCGGCCTCGACCCGTCGTCGCTGCGCGGAACCCCGACCGGGGTGTTCACCGGCCTGAGCTACCACGACTACGCCGCGGGCTCGCGGGCCGGGCAGGACTCGGAGGGCTACCTGCTCACCGGCAGCGCGGGCAGCGTCGCGTCGGGCCGGGTGGCGTACACGCTGGGCCTGGAGGGGCCGGCGGTGACGGTCGACACGGCGTGCTCGTCCTCGCTGGTGGCGCTGCACCTGGCGGTGGGCGCGCTGCGCTCCGGCGAGTGCACGCTGGCGCTCGCCGGCGGCGTCACCGTGATGGCCGGCCCGACGACCTTCGTCGAGTTCTCCCGGCAGCGGGGGCTGGCCCGCGACGGCCGGGTCAAGGCGTTCGCCGCGGCGGCGGACGGCACCGGATGGGGCGAGGGCGTCGGCGTCCTCGTGGTGGAGCGGCTCTCCGCGGCGCGGCGGCGCGGGCACCGGGTGCTGGCGGTGGTGCGGGGCAGCGCGGTCAACCAGGACGGTGCGTCGAACGGCCTGACGGCGCCGAACGGCCCGGCGCAGCAGCGGGTGGTGCGGGCGGCGCTGGCCGACGCGGGGCTCGGCCCGGAACAGGTCGACGTCGTCGAGGCGCACGGCACCGGGACGGTGCTGGGGGACCCGATCGAGGCGCAGGCGCTGCTGGCGACCTATGGACGGGACCGGCCGGCGGGCCGTCCGGTGTGGCTGGGGTCGGTGAAGTCGAACATCGGCCACACCCAGGCGGCGTCCGGAGTGGCCGGGGTGATCAAGATCGTGGAGGCGTTGCGGCACGGGACGGTGCCGCGCACGCTGCACGTCGACGCGCCGTCGCCGCGGGTCGACTGGGCCGCGGGCGCGGTGCGGCTGGCGACCGAGCCGGTCGCGTGGCCGCGGGAGGCGGGGCGGCTCCGCCGGGCGGGGGTGTCCTCGTTCGGGATCAGCGGCACCAACGCCCACGTCATCCTCGAGGAGGAGACCGACCACCCGGACGACGCGGCCGCGGACCCGGGGCCGCCGGTGGGCACCGCCCCGGCGGTCGTGCCGTGGCTGGTCTCCGCGCACTCCGAGGACGCGCTGCGGGCGCAGGCCGCGCGCCTGACGGCCCACCTCACCGGCGCTCCCGCCGCCGGGCCCGAGCTCGCGGCGGACGTCGGGTTCTCGCTGGCGACCGGCCGGGCCGCGCTGGCCTGCCGGGCCGTCGTCGTCGCGGACGACCTGGCGGGCGCGTCGCGCGGGCTGGCCGCGCTCGCGCGGGGCACGGCCGCCGCCGGGATCGTCCGCACCACGGTCCGGTCGCCGGGCCGGACGGCGATGCTCTTCACCGGTCAGGGCTCGCAGCGCCCCGGCATGGGCCGGGAGCTGTACGAACGCTTCCCGGCGTTTGCGCGCGCCTTCGACCTCGTCCGCTCGCACCTTGATCCGCACCTGGACCAGCCACTCGACGAGGTGCTCGCCGACGGGCCGCTGCTGGACCGCACCGACCACACCCAGCCCGCGCTGTTCGCACTCGAGGTCGCCCTGCACGACCTGCTGCGCTCCTGGGGCGTCGCCCCGGACTTCGTCGCCGGGCACTCCGTCGGTGAGATCGCCGCCGCCCATGTCGCGGGGGTGCTCTCGCTGGCAGACGCGTGCGCCCTGGTCACGGCACGCGGCCGTCTCATGGCGGAGCTCCCCGCGGGTGGGGCGATGGTCTCCGTACAGGCAACCGAGCGGGACGTCCTGGCATGGCTGGCCGAGGAGGAGGATCAGGCGGACCCGCCGGGCCCCGGCCGGGTGGGGATCGCCGCTGTCAACGGCCCCGACTCCGTCGTGATCAGTGGTGACGAGGACGCGGTGACCGCGCTCGCCGCCCGCGCCGAGGCCCTCGGACGCCGTACCCGCCGGCTCCGGGTGGCGCACGCGTTCCACTCCTCGCGGATGGACCCCATGCTGGCGGCCTTCCGGGAGGTCGCGGCCACGTTGCGGTACCAGGCGCCGGCCGTCCCGGTCGTCTCCACGGTGACCGGGCGGATCGCGTCCGCCGAGCAGCTGTGCGACCCCGACTACTGGGTGCGGCAGGCCCGCCAGCCGGTGCGCTTCGCCGACGCCGTCGCCTGCCTGCACGAGCGGGGGGCGACGACCTTCCTGGAGCTGGGGCCGGCCGGAGTGCTCTCCGGGATGGGACGCCAGTGCCTGGTGGACGGTGCCGCGGTGTTCGTCCCGGCGCTGCGGGCCGGCCGTCCCGAGGAGCACAGCCTGGTGACGGCGCTCGGCGAGGCGCATGCCAACGGCACCGGTGTCGACTGGGCTGCGTTCTTCGCGGGGGCACGGGTGATCGACCTGCCCACCTACGCCTTCCAGCGGCGGCGGTACTGGCTCGCCCCCGCGGCCGGTCCCGCCGGGTCGGGCGGCGCGGGGGTGTCGGCGGAGGACACCGCCTTCTGGGACGCGGTGGCGCGCGCGGATCTCGGCGCGCTGGCCGGCACGCTGGGCGTCGACGAGGACGCGCCGCTGCGCGCCGTGCTGCCGGCGCTGGCGTCCCGGCACCGGCGGCGGCGCGCGGCGGCCGACCTGGACGACCTGGTGTACCGGACGGTCTGGACGCCGCTGACCGTCTCCGCGCCGTCCGCGCTGTCGGGAACCTGGCTGGTGGTGGCCCCGGCCGGGCCAGCCGCCGGCGGCCTGGTCACCGAGTGCGCCGAGGCGCTGGAACGCCGGGGCGCCCGGGTGGTGCGGCTCACGGTGGGCGGCGCGGACATCGACCGGCGGCGGCTGGCCGGCCGCCTCGCCGAGTTCGTCGGGACGTCCACGCCCGGCGCCGCCGGTGCCGGTGCCGGTGCCGACACCGATGGTGCTGGCGTGGTCCGCGGTGTGCTGTCGCTGGTCGCCCTCGACACGGCGCCGCTCCCGGCCCATCCGGGGCTGCCCGCCGGACTGGCTGGCACCGTCGCGCTCCTGCAGGCGCTCGGCGACGCCGGTGTGGCCGCCCCGCTGTGGTGCGCCACCCGGGGGGCGGTCTCGACCTGGGGCACCGACCCGGTCACCGACCCGGAGCAGGCGCAGGTGTGGGGCCTCGGCCGGGTCGCCGCCCTGGAGACGCCGGCGCGGTGGGGCGGGCTGCTGGATCTGCCGCGCTCCCTCGACGAGCGCTCGGCCGAGCGGCTGGTGGCCGTGCTGGCCGGCACCACCGGCGAGGATCAGGTCGCGCTGCGGACCGCCGGGGCCTTCGGTCGGCGGCTGGTGCGCGCCGGCACCGGCGCGGGCGAGCGCCGATGGCACCCGCGGGGCACGGTGCTGATCACCGGCGGGACCGGTGCGCTCGGCGCGGCGGTCGCCCGCTGGTGCGCCGCGCAGGGCGCCGAGCGGCTGGTGCTGACCAGCCGGCGCGGGCCGGCCGCGCCGGGCGCCGCGGAGCTGGCGGAGGAGCTCGCCGTGCACGGCTGCCAGGTCACGGTGGCCGCCTGCGACGCGGCGGACCGGGCCGCGCTGGCCGGTGTTCTCGCGGCAATTCCGGCGGAATGCCCGCTCACCGCGGTCGTGCACGCCGCCGGCGCCGGCACCGGCGGCGTGCTGGAGGAGACGACCCCGGCCGGCCTCGCCGCCGTCGTCGCGGGCAAGGCCGCCGGCGCGGCCCACCTGGACGAGCTGCTGGGCGACCGGCCGCTCGACGCCTTCGTGCTGTTCTCCTCGATCGCGGGCACCTGGGGGAACGCCGGGCAGGGCGGCTACGCGGGCGCGAACGCCTACCTGGACGCGCTCGCCGAGCACCGCCGGGCCAGGGGCCGGCCCGCGACCTCGGTGGCGTGGGGAGCCTGGGCCGGCGCCGGGATGGCCGACGAACCCCGGGTCCGCGAGCGGCTGGCCCGGCACGGCCTGCCCGCGCTGGCCCCCGACGAGGCGCTGCGCGCGCTGGCCGAGGTGGTCGGCGGGCAGGAGCCCTGCGTCGCGCTGGTCAGGGTGCTCTGGGATCGGTTCGTCGCGGCGTTCCCCGCCGCCCGCCCGACCCGTCTCGTCGACGAGATTCCCGAGGCGCGCGCGGCGCTCGCCGGCATCCCCGGCGGCGGCACCGGTCTCGGGGGTGCCGTGGGCGGCGACAGCGCCGCGGCGTCGGAGAACGGCGGACCGCGGGCGGCGGGCGGGGCGTCGCTGCGGGAACGGCTCGGCGCCATGCCCGAGCACAGCCGGCACCGCGTCGTCCTGGAGCTGGTCCGGACGGAGGTCGCCGCGGTGCTCGGGCACGCGTCGGCCGAACAGATCCCGGCGGACCGGGCGTTCACCGATCTCGGTTTCGACTCCCTCGCCTCGGTCGAGACCCGCAACCGGCTCGGCCGTGCCACCGGGGAGCGGCTGCCCGCCACGGTCGTTTTCGACCATCCCACGCCGGACGCGCTCGCCCGGTACCTGCGCGGCCTGCTGCTGCCCGCCGAGGCGGTGGCGGACCCGGTGCTCGCCGGCCTCGGCAGCCTCGAGGCGGCGCTGGCCGCGGCGGAGCCCCCCGACGAGGTGCGGGCCTCGGTCGAGACCCGGCTGCGGGCCATCCTGCGCTCGCTCGCCGGGGCCGGGTCCGCCGGGCTGGACGAGGCGAGTGACGAGGAGATGTTCGATCTGCTCGGCAAGGAGTTCGGTTTTTCCTGAGTTCCCAGCCATCCCAGGACACCGCATCGATGCCCGAGGGCCAGGAGGAAGCTCGCATGTCGAACGAGGACCGGCTGCGCCATTTTCTGAAGCAGGCGACAGCCGAGCTTCGTCAGGCCACCCAGCGGGTGCGCGAGCTGGAGGAGGCCGACCGCGAGCCGATCGCGATCGTGGGAATGGCCTGCCGTTTCCCGGGCGGGGTGTCGTCCCCGGAGCAGCTGTGGGACGTCGTCTCCGGCGGGCACGACGCGGTGTCGGAGTTTCCGGTGGATCGGGGTTGGGATGTGGCGGGTCTTTATGATCCGGATCCTGGTCGGGTGGGTCGGAGTTATGTGCGGTCGGGTGGTTTTCTGGCTGGTGCGGGTGATTTTGATGCGGGTTTTTTTGGGATTTCGCCGCGTGAGGCGTTGGCGATGGATCCGCAGCAGCGGTTGTTGTTGGAGGTGTCGTGGGAGGCGTTGGAGCGGGCGGGGGTGGATCCGTCGTCGCTGCGTGGCAGCGACACCGGCGTCTTCACCGGCCTGATCTACCAGGGCTACGGCGGCGAGTCGGTGACGGCGTCCGAGGGTGTGGAGGGCTATCGGATCAGTGGGACCGCCTCGAGCGTGGCCTCCGGTCGGGTGGCGTATGTGTTGGGGTTGGAGGGGGCGGCGGTGACGGTGGATACGGCGTGTTCGTCGTCGTTGGTGGCGTTGCATCTGGCGGTGCGGGCGTTGCGTGCGGGTGAGTGTGGGATGGCGTTGGTGGGTGGGGTGACGGTGATGTCGACGCCGGTGGGTTTTGTGGAGTTTTCGCGGCAGCGGGGGTTGGCTGCTGATGGGCGGGTGAAGGCGTTTGCGGAGGGTG
The DNA here is from genome assembly GCF_900465275.1 of Parafrankia sp. Ea1.12. Taxonomy (NCBI): domain Bacteria; kingdom Bacillati; phylum Actinomycetota; class Actinomycetes; order Frankiales; family Frankiaceae; genus Parafrankia; species Parafrankia sp. Ea1.12. Next base: position 8,457 of record NZ_UBIZ01000538.1, read on the forward strand.
CGGAT
>NZ_UBIZ01000537.1:0-8568 GCF_900465275.1 Parafrankia sp. Ea1.12
CCTCCCAGCGTTCCAGCGGCGGGCCGGCCGACGACTTCCCCGCCCCGCTCAGCGCCGACGACCCTCGGGAGATCGGGCCGTTCCGGCTGCACGGCCGGCTGGGCTCCGGCGGCATGGGCACGGTGTATCTGGGCCACTCCCCGGGGCAGCGGCCGGTCGCGGTGAAGGTCATCCGCGCCGACATGGCGTCCGACAGCGAGTTCCGGCGTCGTTTCGAGCGGGAGGTCGCCGCGATGGGCCGGGTGAACAGCCTGTTCACCGCGCCGCTGATCGCCGCGGACGTCGCCGCGGACCGCCCGTGGCTCGCCACCGCCTACATCCACGGCCCGACGCTGCGCGACAGCGTGCTGCGCAACGGCCCGCTGCCGCCGTCCAGCCTGCTCCGGCTGGCCGCCGGGGTGACGGAGGCGCTCGTCGCCATCCACGGCGCGGGGGTCGTGCACCGTGACCTGAAGCCGGCGAACGTGCTGCTGGCGATCGACGGGCCCCGCGTGATCGACTTCGGGATCGCGCGGGCAGCCGACCACGCGGGCAGCACCACCACCGGGAAGGTCATCGGATCGCCGCCGTACATGTCGCCCGAGCAGGCTCGCGGCGAACGGGTGGACGCGGCCTCCGACGTGTTCGCCCTCGGGTCGGTGCTCGCCTTCGCCGCGACCGGGCGCAACGCCTTCGGCGAGGGCAACACCGCCGATGTGATCTACCGCGTGGTCCGGGGGGAGCCGGAGCTGACCGGCGTGGACGGCGACCTGCGCGCGCTGATCGAGTCGTGCCTGGCCAAGGCGCCGCAGCGGCGGCCGACGCCGGCCGAGATCCTGGGCCGCTGCCACGCCCAGCTCGGGGCCAGCCCCCGCCCGCCCGGCTGGCTGCCCGTGCCGGTGATCGCAGAGATCAGCCAGCGGCTGCGGCATCCGGCCGTGGTGGACCGTCCCACGGAGCCGGCCCGCCGCCCGGTGCGGGGGCTGGTGGTCGCGGCGTCCGTGCTGACCACCGCCACGGTCGTCGCGATGACGCCGGCGCGCAGCGTCCTCACTCCGTGGGAGCTGCTCCCGAGCTGGGGCGACGGCGCGCAGGCCCCGCGGGCGCCGTCGAGCCCGCCGCCCACGCCGACCGCCGGGGGCGTGGCGGAACAGCGGTCGGCCGAGCGGCAGTCGGCGGGCAGCCGGCGCACCACCGACGGCCGCGGCGCCGGGACATCCGCCGGCACGCCGAGTGGCACGTGGGACGGCCTGGCGGACGGCGCGGCGGGCGGCACGTCCGCGGGGACGCCCGGCGAAGCGACCGGAGGCACCGTCGGCGGCGCCGCGGGCGGCCTGGAGCAGGGCCTGCCGGGCACGGGCCAGGATCCGGGAACGGGCCGGGGACCGGCCGGCGGCCCGGTTCAGGCGCCGGCCGCCCCGCGGTCCGGCGGGAGCGGCGGCCAACCGGCCACACCCGGGACACAGCGCCCACCGGCCGTGCCGCAGGCGCCGGGTCCGGGTCCGTCCTGGCCGTTCCCGTCGCAGGGCTCGGGCGCGACGAACCCCCCACCAGCGCAGCCGCACCCGACGCCGGAATCACCCATGGCCACCGACCCGCCCCCACCAGCGACGCCGGAGGACCTGCCCAGGACCACCGCACCCCCGCCGGAGACGCCCCCGCGGACCACTCCGCCACCGGAACCGGCACCGCCCGAGACCCCGGCGACGCACCCCGGCTCACCGCCGGCGGAGACCGCCCGCACGGAGGCTCAGGACCTCTGACACCGACGCCGTGCGACCGGTGCCCGCGCGGCGCGGCTGCCGTCAGCCGGCAGGCTCGATCCGCGCCAGCTTGCGGCCGACCTTGAGATACACGGCACCGGACCGGCCGTCGAGCCTGTCCTTGAGGACGGCGGACAGCGGCTCCCGGACGTCGTCCGGCGTGAGCGGCACCTGGGTCTGGCCCTCCTCGGACTCGACCACCAGCCGCAGCCCGTTCTGCTCCGCGACCCGGCGGACGTCGCCGTTGCTCTTCGCGAACCCGAGCCCCCGCACCGCGTCGGCGACGGTCGCGCCGAGATCGGAGAGCACCGGCAGGTCTTCGACCTCGGCGAAGGTGCGGCGGGAGAACCGCGCGACGAACTCGGCCCGGGCCGTCATCGCGGCGTCCACCCCGTGGATCGCCGCCGTCACCTCGCCGGCGAGGATCTTCTTGAGGTCCATCGGGTGCGCCGTGCCGGCCTCGCGCCGGGCGGCCAGGACGGCGAGCTCGGAGTCGCGCCACTCGCTGAGCGCGCGGAAGTACGGCTCGACGAGCCGGTCCGGCACGGACATGATCTTCCCGAAGATCTCACCGGGCGCGGCCGTCAGCGGGACGTAGTTGCCGCGGCTCTTGCTCATCTTGGCGCCGGTGCCGTCGGTCCCCTCGATCAGCGAGGTGGCCACGACGATCTCCGGGGTCTGGCCGCAGATCTCCATGACCTTGCGGCACATCTGCATGTTCAGGAACTGGTCGATGCCACCGATCTCCAGGTCGCTGTCGACCTCGACCGAGTCCAGCGCCATCACCACCGAGTACAGCAGCTCGGCCAGGGAGAGCCCGTGGCCGGCGTCGAGGCGACGCCGGAAGTCCTCCCGCTGCAGCGACATCGACACCGGGATGCGCGAGACGATCTCCAGCAGCCGCGGCAGCCTCACCTCGCGCAGCCAGTCGCCGTTGCGGCGGAACTCGGCCCGTTCGAAGTCGAAGAACGGGGTGACCTGGGCCCGGTAGGTGGTCAGGTTGCGGGCGATGTCCTCGTCGGTGAGCGCCGGGCGCTCGTCCGACCGGCCGGACGGGTCGCCGATCTTGGCGGTGATGTCACCGACGATGAACACGACGCGGTGCCCCATCCGCGCGAACCGGCTCAGGAGCAGCATCGGCACCGCGTGGCCGAGGTGGACCTCGGCGCCGGTCGGGTCGATGCCGAACTTCGCCACGAAGGGACGTGACCGGGCCGCCGCGTCGCCGATGCGGGCCGCCAGCGCCTCCGATGAGGGCTGCAGGTCCTGCGAGCGCTCGGCGATCAGGGCCGCCTGCTCGGCGGGGGCGAGGTCGGAGAGGTCGAGGCCGCGGCGTTCGGTGGTCTGCTCCAGCAGCTCACGCACGGAGGCGTCGGACGCCAGGTCGGCCCCGCCGAGCAGCGCGGTGACATGGTCGACGGAGGCTCCGAGTCGGGTCATGGCGACAATGGTAGTCAGCGCCGAGCGCCCTGATCTCCGCCCGACTCTCCGCCCGACTCTCCGTCCGACTCGATGGCCCGGCAGCGCCCGGCGGGTCCGCGGCCAGGCCGGACGGTCTCGGCGCGGACCACCCTCCCCGTCAGGCGGCGGGCCGTGCGGCGGCGGGCCGCGGCGCGGCCGCGAGGCCCTCGGCCTCGGTGGCGAAACTCTCGCCGCCGCCGCTCGCCCTGATCCGGCGTGCGGCGTTCAGCGCCCCGGCGCGCCTGCTCATCGCGGTGCGCAGCGCGTCCCGCAGCCGCTGCGCGGTCAGCCGCCTGGCCGGCAGCATGACGCCTGCGCCGGCCTCCACGACCCGGCGCGCGACCTCGGGCTGATCCCGCCCGAACGGCACGGCGACGACGGGCACACCGGCGGCGATGGCCTTGTGCACGATGCCCATACCGCTGTGGCAGATGACGGCGGCGGCGCGCTCGAGCACCGGGCCGTGCGGCACGAACCGCTCGACCCGGACGTTCGCCGCGGCCGGCAGCTCGACGTGCCCGTAGGCGTCCGCCAGGGTGATCACCACGCGGACCGGCTCGTCGCGCAGGGCCTCGACGGCGGCCACGGCGAGGCGTTCGTCGCCCTGGTAGTCGGTCGAGGTGGTGACGAGCACCCAGGGGTCGCCGTCCTCGGCGAGCCAGGCCGGTGCCTCGCCGGGCGGGTCGTAGATCTGGGCGCCGACGAAGCGGACATGCTCCGGCGCGTCCGAGCGCGGGTACTCCAGCGGGTCGCCGGTCAGCACCAGAAGCCGGTCGGCCTCCAGGAAGTAGTCGATCGGGCTGGTCAGCGGCGGCAGAGCGGCGTCCGCCCGCATGGCGTTGAGCGGGGGCAGCATCGCCGCGCCGAACTGGCGGATGACCAGCGGCCACACCACCCGGTCGCGCAGCCGGCCGAGCGGCCCCCGTCCCGGCACGAGGCCCAGGCCGTACGGGGGGATTCCCTTGCCCGGCAGGGCGACAAGGGACGGCAGCACGATCCCCCACGGCCGCCCGGACGCCCGCGCGGCGATCGCGGCGCCGTAGGCGTTGGTGTCGACGAGGATCACGTCCGGGTCCACCTGGGCGACGGCCCGTTCGAGGTCGGCCCGCTCCAGGGGGCCGCGTGACATCAGCCCGGCCAGCGCCCGTCGGAGCTGGGCCGGGCCGGTGCCGCTCGCGTCCGCCTTCACCTCGATCTCGTCGATGCGCGGGTCGGTCGGCGCGACGTTCAGGCCGTCGGCCCACGGGCCGTCCACCAGCCGCGCGCCGATGCGCAGGTGGATCTCGTGCCCCCGGTCGCGCAGGGCGCGCAGGCCTGGGACCAGCGGAAACAGGTGACCGGGAGCAGTCGTGCAGTAGACGAGGTAGCGGGCCATGTGGGCACTCCTTGGGCAGGGCGGACCGCCGCCTGGAGCTGGAGCCACCGGCGGAGAACGCGGGACGTGGGATCTCGCGCGGGACGTGGCATCTCGGGAGACGACGCGGGGGGATGGGGTGGATGCGGATCGCGGCGGCGAGAGGCCGGGGCGAGCTGGGGACCGGCGGGCTAGGGAGTGGTGGACGAGTCCGGACCGGCCAGGCTGGAGCCCGGGCCGCCCAGGCAGGCCGCGATGAGGTCGGCGACCGCCGCGCGGGTGGCCTCGACGGAGAGCCCCTCGTCGTTGCGGAGCACGAGCCAGAGCTCGACGCCGCACACGGCCGTGAGCCGGCCGAGCAGGTCGTGCCGGGCGGCCGGGGGGCGGCGGTCGAGCTCGGCAGCGAACGCGGCGGCCGTCCAGGCCCGGTGGGCCTGCCGGCCGGCGGCCGCGGCCTCCGCCAGTGCCGGGGAGACGTCCTGCTGGCGGATGGCGCGGTCGGTCACCTGCCCCCACCGCTCGTACTGGCGGGCCAGGCGCTCGGCGACCACCGCCGGGTCGGAGACGTCCGGCTCGCCCCGGGCCCCCTCGATCTGCGGGACCAGCCAGGCGTTGACGGCGCGGACGAGCCCGTCCTTCGTACCGACCCGCCGGATGACGGTCTGGACGCCGACCTCGGCCCGCTCGGCGACCGCGGCGAGGGTGATCTGGTCGAACGGCCGCTCCCCGAACAGCTCGGCGCCCGCGGCGAGGATGCGCTCGGTGTTCGCGTCCGCCGACTCGGCCCGCCGTCGCTGCTGGTAGGTGCGCGTCACTGACCCCGTTTTCACGGTAGTGACGTTACCGCCAAATTGAGGACGACGGGACCTCCACCCGTGTCGCCCGCGCGACGCCTCGCCACCCGCCACCCGGCCGTCGCGAGGCCCCACATATCTGACGTCAACGTCAGATGGAAGTACTCCAGTGCGACCGTGACAACTCCCGAAACGAACCCCGGCGCCGGGACGCTCGGCGTCGGCACCCCTACCGGAACTCGCCGAGTGACCGGGCGCCGCCCGGGGGCGGCGGCCCGCTCGGCTCCGCTCAGCCCATGGTGCGGCTGCCGTCGAGGCTCTCGCGGATGATGTCCGCGTGGCCGGCGTGCTGCGACGTCTCGGCGATGATGTGGAGCAGGACGCGCCGCATCGACCAGCGCGCCCCGGGCTCGAACCACGGGGCCTCGGGCAGCGGCCGGGTCACACCGAGATCGGGCAGCGACCCGACAACCTCCGTGGTCCGCTCGGCCGTGGCCTCGTAGTCGGCGAGCAGGCCGGTCAGGGTGTCGCCCATCAGCATCTGGTGCTGCTTCATCCAGCTCTCGGCGTCCGCCTGCTGGTCTCCGCCGAGAATGAAGTCGACCCAGGACCGCTCGGTCGCGGTGACATGCTTGATCAGCCCGCCGAGGCACAGCGCGCTGACGGTGGTGCGCCGGGCAGCCTGTTCGTCGGTCAGGTCACGGACGGTGTAGCGCAGGAAGTGCCGGTGCTTCGCCAGCGTCGCGAGCAGGTCCTCCTTCTCGCTGACGGTCCCGCCCTCGACGGCGCTGTCCGCCTCGCTGACTGTGTTCGGGTCGGTGACGGTGCCGGCCTCGGTGACGGTGCCGGCCTCGGGGCCGCTCTCGACGTCCACGGTGCTGTTCATGGTTCCCACCTCTGCTCGCCGGTGACTGCTCGCCGGATGACTGTGGAGCCGACGATAGGAACCCTCGCGGACAGCTTCTGTCCTTGGCGGGAACCCGACCCGGCAAGTCGAGGCCGGAGCTGGGCGAGACGGCAGGCGGGGTGGCGGCGGGTCGGGTGCTGCCCGCCGCCACCTGCGCCGTACTCGGGGTGGGGCCGACCGACGGGTCAGCCCCGGGTGGCGTCGGCCAGGCGCTGTCCGCTCTCCAACACTGGGACGACGCTGACGGTCGGGATCTCGAACCGGTCGGTCGACTCGTTCAGGACGATCGCGCGCGCCGTGGCGATGTCGAACCACATGCCGACCAGCTGCAGCCGGCCTTCGGCCTCGGCGCGGCGCACCACGGACAGCCCGCGCAACGCGACGAGCTGCTGCGCGACGCTGACCCGGCTCAACTCGTCGGGCTCCGGTGGAAGGCCACCGGCGTCGCGGGCCGCGCGGGCCAGGGCCGGTTCGCCGTGGCGCAGCCAGGCCTCCAGGTTGCGCAGCGGGCCCACACTGGAGCCGCTGTGGCCGGGTGTGCCCCGGTCGAGCAGGGCGGCGACCGCACCGCATCCGGAATGTCCGCAGAGGCGATGGTCCGGACGCGGAGCACCTCGACGGCGTACTCGATCGCGGCCAGGGTCGAGTCACCGACCGCCTGCGGACCGGGGACGAACGCGCCCGGCGTGCGCACGGTGAACAGATCCCCCGGGCCGCTGCTCGTGATCACGTTCGGCACGAGCCGCGAGTCGCTGCAGGTGATGAACAGGGTCGACGGCCGCTGCCCCGCGGTCAGCTCGGTGAGGAACGGCTCGATCATCGGGGCCGTCCGGCGGTGGAACTCGTCCACGCCGTTGAGCAGGTGCTGGCGGTCGTGGAGCTGGCCGTGCTGCCAGTCCGACCAGGGGGCGAGCCAGCGCGGCGGCCGCGCCGACCGGGCGTGCCGGCCGGTGGAACGCCCCCCGAAGAGGCTCTTGGAGAGTCGTCCCTCGCGGGGCCGGGCCGCGACGGTGGGGATGGCCAGCGGTGCGGCCCCCACCTCGTCGACGGTCACCGTGGCACCGGCGCGATGCCGCTCGGCGATCCAGTCGTCCAGCATCTTGTGCGCGCCGTGGTCGAGGTAGTCGACCGCCAGGTCGAGCCGGACGGACGCCCCGGCGGGCACCTCGGCGAGCCGGCGGGACAGCCTGGGCAGGGAGAGGAAGGTCAGCGCGCCCTCGACGACGACCCGCCACGGCGAGCCGGGGCCGGTGGGCGGGTGCACGTGGACCGGCGCCACCAGCGTCCGGCGCAGGGCGAGCAGCAGTGCGGTGGCGATCCCGATCAGGACGCCCTCAAGCAGGTTGAACAGCACCACGCCGACGACCGTCGTCAGGTAGATCGCGAGCTCGCCGTGGCGGGCGATCGCGCGGATGTGCGCGAGGTCGACGAGGCGGATGCCGATCACGACCAGCAGGCCGGCGAGCACGGCGAGCGGGATGCGCCCGACCAGCGGCGCCAGCAGCAGCGCGAAGCCGGCCATCCACAGGCCGTGCAGGATCGCCGAGGCGCGGGTGCGGGCACCGGCGCGGACGTTCGTCGAGCTGCGGACGATGACGCCGGTGACCGGCAGCCCGCCGAGCAGGCCGGAGACCGTGTTCGCGGCGCCCTGGCCGAGCAGCTCGCGGTCGAGGTCGCCACGCGGGCCGGAGTGCATCGCCTCGACGGCGACCGCCGACAGCAGCGACTCGATGCTCGCGACCAGGGCGACTGTCAGCACGGCCAGCGTGATCGCGCCCCAGTCACCGCCGGCGGGCAGCTCGGGCAGGGCGATCGCGCCCAGCAGGTCGTCGGGCAGGGCGACCCGCGGGACGTCGAACGGGAGCGACGCCGCGGTCACCATCGACACCGCGGCCAGCGGTGCCGGTATGGACGGCAACGGCCGGGGCAGCCGCGTCCACACCACGGTCAGCGCGATGGTCGCGATGCCGAGCAGCGCTGCCGCCGGGACGGCCGGCGACACGATCTCGCCGGGCAGGACGATCAGGTTGTCCCAGGCGGCCGAGCCGGCGGTACCGCCGAGCACGACGTGGATCTGCCCGATGACGATGGTCAGGCCGATGCCGGCGAGCATGCCGTGCACCACCGCGGGTGAGATGGCCAGGGCCGCGCGGGCGACCCGGCTCAGGCCGAAAAGGATCTGCACCACGCCCGCGGCGGCGGTGACGAAACAGGCGGTCCGCCAGCCGTGCGTGGCGACGATCTCGGCCACCACCGCGGTGAGGCCGGCCGCGGGGCCGGAGACCTGCAGCGGGACTCCGCCGACGGCGC
>NZ_UBIZ01000535.1:0-8906 GCF_900465275.1 Parafrankia sp. Ea1.12
CTACGCCGACTCCGTCCTGGCCGACGGCTCACCGACCGGAACCGCCGAAGCCGCACTCGACCTCGCCGCCGGCCTCTACCTACCCGCCACCACCCATCACCGACGAACTAACGGCGACGACCACTAGTTGCAACGGCACTTGTGCGTGACCTCGTCGTTGGTAATGGCGGCGTCGGGCCTGGTGTCGGTGTCGCCTGCGCCAGGCCGACCAGGCCCGGACGACGTCGGCCGAGTGGAGTTTCCGCGGACGTATCCGCTCGTCCCCGAGCCGACGTGCCGCGCCGGTTGGCACCGGCGCTCCGGTGTTCCGCGGAACACCAAGATCGATTGAGGTTGGTGGTGACCGCGGCGTGCGGAGCAGGGAACACCCAAATGCCGTTGCCGTACTAGCGGCGCGCGCCGGGCGCGGCACCGTAGCCACCGGGGCCACCGGGGCCGGCCGGCGGTGCCTGCCCGGCCTGCGGCGGGCGGCCGACTCCCGGCGGCGGGCCGGCGGGCCGGGTCACCTTGGGGTCGATCCGGCGCAGCATCATCGAGGTCAGCGCGAGCGCCGCCGCGCCGAGGACCAGGCCGAGGACGACGTCGAGCACCCAGATGCCCGCGCTGTGTTCCCACAGCCCGTCGGCCGGGTCCGTGCGCAGCACCTCGTTGCCCAGCTTGGACACCTCGTTGAGGTCGTCGGTGGACGCCAGCGCCGCGAAGCCCCACCGGGCGGGGGCGATCCACGCGACCTGCTCCATCACCAGACGGCCGGACAGCGACACCAGCCCGCCGGAGAGCACGAGCTGCGCCATGGTCACCAGCACCAGGATCGGCATCGTCTTGTCCGCGTTGTCGACCAGTGTCGACACGAGCAGGCCGATCATCATGGACGCCAGCGCAGCGACGATCACCGCGGCCAGGCATTCCACCAGCGGCGAGCCCAGCAGGGACGCCTCCGGCGGCGTGCGGCCGACCAGCCCGATCAGCGTGAAGATCACGCACTGCAGGGTCGTGATACCGGTGAGGACGATGATCTTCGAACCGAGATAGGCCGTCCGGGACAGGCCGATCGTTCGTTCCCGCCGGTAGATGTCGCGTTCCTTGACGATCTCGCGGACCGAGTTCGCCATCCCCATGAAACACGCACACAACACCAGCACCACGAGGACCTTCATCGCGTCCGGGTTCGGTGCGTCCGGCAGGGGTTTCAGCCCGTCGGGGGCCGGGATCACCCGCGGGATGATCCCGAGCAGGAACGGGAAGGCGGCGATGAGCCGCAGGTAGGAACGGTCCGCCAGCACGACCCGCAGATATCGCCGGGTCAGCGTCGCGAGCTGGGAGGTGACCGGCTGCTGGCGCACGCTCGGCAGCTCCGCCGGCGCCTTGCGCACGATCGGCGCCACGACCGCGGAGGGCACGAAGTACTCCGAGGCACGGAACCGGGCCGCCATCTCCGCACCCGGCGTGCTTTCCAGCTCCCGGAACACCGCCGCGAACTCGCGGAAGTCCTCCTTGCCGAAGAAGCGCAGCGCCCCGTCCGACGGGCCGAAGTAGGCCACGTGCCCACCCGGGGCGAGCACCAGGATGTAGTCGCACAGGTCCAGGAACAGCACGCTGTGCGTGACGACGATGACCGTGCGGCCGCTCTCGTCCGCCGAACCGACCCCGCCGCCCTTGGCCAGGCCCTTCAGCGTCTCCATCACCGACTGGTCGTTCGCCGGGTCCAGCCCCGACGTCGGCTCGTCCAGGAACAGCAGCGACGGCCGGGTCAGCAGCTCGAGGGCCACCGACGTCCGCTTCTTCTGCCCGCCCGACAGCCGGCTCACCGCCGTGTCGGCGTGCGCGGTCAGACCGAGCTCGCCGATGACCTCCGCCACCCGGGCCCGCCGCTCCTGCGCCGTGGTGTCCGCCGGGAACCGCAGCTCGGCGCCGTACTCGAGCGCCTCACGCACGGTGAGCTGGGCGTGCAGCGGATCGGCCTGCGGGACGTAGCCGATGCGCCGGCGCAGCTCGTCGTACTCGGCGTAGAGATCCCGCCCGGCGTAGCGGACGGAGCCCACGTCCGCCGGGCGGAAGCCGGTCAGCGCGTTGAGCAGGGTCGACTTGCCCGCACCACTGGGACCGACCACCCCGAGCAGCGAGCGGCCCGGGAGCCGGAAGGTCATGTCGTGCATGAGCTGCTTGGTGCCGGCGAACACCGACAGCGCCTGCACCTCGAAGGCGACGTCACCCGAGTCGACGTACTCCACCAGCGAGTCGCCCTCGAGCTGGTAGAGGTGGTGCCCGATCGCGATGACGTCGCGCTGCCCGACCTGTGCCCGCCCGATGCGCTGGCCGTTGAGGAACGTGCCGTTCGCCGACCCGAGGTCGACGACCTCGACCCTGCCGGGGGCGACCAGCAGCTCGGCATGGTGCCGCGAGGCGAGCAGGTCCGAGACGGAGATGTCGTTGTCGCGCGAGCGGCCGAGCCGGAGCGTGCCGGGCCGCAGCGGGTGCATCTTGCGGCGGGCGTGCACGATGGCGCTCTGCGCCGTCTCCAGGCCGAGCGCCGCGGAGGCGGTGTCCGGGCCGGCGGCGCCCGGGCCCCCGGCGTGCGGTGGCTGGTGGCCCCCCGGGACCGGCGGGCGGGCCGATGCCGGGGCCGTCGGCGGTGCCGCTACCCGGGCCCGGCCGGAGGCGGGCGCGCGACCGGGGGCAGGCGCCTGACCGGGGGTGGGCGCGTGGCCGGGAGTAGGCGTGTGACCTGGGCCGACGGGCGCGGGACCGGGGTTGGGGTTGGGCGACGGCCATCCCGGCGCACCCGCCACGCGCGGCGGCGGCCCGGCCGGGACCGCGGGAGCGGGTGCCGAGGCGGCGGGCGCGGAGCCCGCTCCGGCACCGGAGGCCAGCCCGACGGACGAGGGCACCAGCACGACCTCAGGGCCGTCCGCGGCGCCGAGCCGGAAACGGACCTCGGTCGAGCGGACCGTGGTGTCCCCCATCCGGCGCCCGTCCTGCCAGAGGCCGTTGGCGCTGGTGTCCCGCACATGCCAGCCGCCGGCGACCGGCTCAAGCACGAGATGACGCCGGGACACCCGCGCGTCGTTGATGACGATGTCCGCGCCGCGTGCTCGACCGACCACGCACGGAGCGTCGCCCGTCAGCGTGTTGTGGCCCGCCGGGCTGATCACGCTCAGCGTGGTCCGATCCACCTGTACTCCCCTTTGCCCCTACCGCCATGGTGCCGGCTGCGATGTCAGTGCCGGCCAGGCGACGCCGTGGCCGCGCGACGACGTTGATCGTCCGCTCGACGACACCTAGTCTGCCTTCCCGACCCGACGGATTCTGCACTGATCCGCGACATGTCCGGAAGGCGACGACCGACAAAGCAAACCACCAGGGCGGATGATCCGAACCGCCCGCCTTCGTCCGGCGGGCGGTTCGGCCGTGCGGGGAGCTGGTTCAGAGCTTGCGGTACCGCGCCTCGATGAAGGAGTAGGCACCGAACAGGACCAGGCCGACGGCACAGACGACGAGCAGCACCTGGCCGTACGCCTGGTCGGCGATCGTGCGGAGCGTGCCGTCGAAGCCCTTGGCCTCGTCGGGGTCGAACTCGACGGCGGCCTTGACCACGAACACCCCGGCCAGGCCGAACACGATGCCGCGCGCGACGTAGCCGACCTGGCCGACGCGCTTGCTGGCGGCGCGCATCGCGGGGCTCATCTCCCCGCTCCTGAGCTTCTCCTCGAACTTGGTCGTCACACCCTTGACGATCATGCCGATGCCGACACCGACCACAATCAGGCCGACCGCGCCGACCAGCCACCGGCCACCGGTGTTATCCATGACCCGTGCCGTATACGGAGCGGGCTCACCAGAGCCGGATCCCGAACTACCCGAGGTGAGGAAGGCGACGACGCTGCCCGCGATCACAAGGTAGATCACACCGCGGATACCGGACACCACCCGCTTGGCTGTGCGCTTCTTCTCGTCGGATTCCTCGTGGTGCCCGACGGCCGCTTCCAGCAGGCGCCACAGCGCATATCCGACAAATCCGATGACGAGCAGGATCAGCACCGCCGCGCCGAAGGGCTTGTCCGAGATCTCCCGCAGCGCGCCCTGCCGGTTCGCCTGCTCCCCGGAACCGCCGAACGCGATCTGGAGGGCGATGATCCCGATCAGGACGTAGACCAGTCCTCGGGCTGCGAAACCGAGGCGTGCGGTCAGGTCGACCGCCTTGCTGTCGTGGGCACGCCGGGCCTTGGCGCCGCCGGCAGACGCGGCCGCGCGCCCTGGTCGCGCGACACTGGGTACGGACACGGGTCCTCCTCGACGAACAGTTCGGGCGGAACGCCCTTAGGCCGTCTGCCCGACGGGAGGCCCACAAAACGGATAGGCGTCAGCCGGACGACATCAGGTCACGGACGGTGTCAGGTAACGCAGCAGCACGACGCCGTCGAGCTGGCGGACGTCCACGAGCCGCAGTCGGTGCGCGGTGTCGAACGGGAACGAACCCGGGCCGACGAACGTCGGCGCGGCGGCCTCACCGACGAAGAACGGCGCGATGACCAGGTGCAGCTCATCCACCAGGCCCGCGGTGAGGAACGCGGTGTGCACGGTGGTGCCCCCCTCGACCAGTAGGCGCCGCGTGCCGCGTCGGCTCAGGTCGTCCAGCAGGTGCTCCAGCGGCGGCGCCTCGAGATCGACGACGGTCGCCACCACGGAAAGATCCGGGGGGACGGCCGGCGCCGGCGTCCCGGTCCCGGTACCCGCCCCGGCTCCAGCGCCGGGCCCAGATTCAGGCGCGGGCCGGGGCGCGGCTCCGGCGAACCGGTAGACGACCTTCTCCGCGCCGTCCAGGAAGAAGCGGGCGTCCGGGTCGAGCCGTCCGCCGCTGGTCAGGACGGCGCGCAGCGGCGTCGCCGGCCGGCCTGCCGCCGTCCGCTCGGCTCGGCGGAGCTCCGAGCGGACCGCGAGGCCGGGATTGTCGCGGCGCAGCGTACGGGCACCGACCAGGATCGCGTCGCAACCGGCCCGGACCTCGTCCACGCGGTCGAGATCGGCCTGGCTGGAGAGGACCAGCCGCTGGGGCGAGCAGTCGTCGATCCGCCCGTCCAGTGACATCGCGCAGCTCAGAAGCACGTACGGGCGCGCGGTCACTCCTCGGAGTCTTCGCCGTCCGAGTCCCCGCCGCCTGCCCCGCCGCCACCCGAGCCACCGGAACCACCCGAGCCGCCGACGGCGTTCCCGCAGCGCTGGTCCACCCAGTCCGCGAGCTGGGCGCGGGGGCTGAGCACCGTCGGATCGTCCGCGACGCGGTCGGCGATGGCCCGGATGTCGTCCTCGGGCGCCAGGTCGCGTACGAGGAGGGCGACCAGGCGCGCCGACTCCGGATTCTGTTCGATCTCGCTCGGCTGAATGTTGATCTGTGAGCAGACCACGGTCGCGCCGGCCGCACGGGTCTCCTCGGAGACCTGGTCACAGCCGGCGAGGCCGGCGGCGCCCGCCGCGACGAACAACGCCGCGGCGAATCCCGGCCGACCAGGCCGCGCGCTCCTGCCAGGAGCGGATATCGGTGTCATGTCTCCGAGGATGGCACGGACCGGTCGGTGCGGAGATCTGTCGGAGGTGAGGACTACCGTCTCACGGTGTGCGGATCGCGACCTGGAACATCAACTCGGCCAAGGCCCGGCAGCCCCGGCTGATCGAATGGCTTGACCGCGCGAGCCCCGACGTGGTCTGCCTGCAGGAGACCAAGCTCTCGGACGAGGCGTTCCTCGAGCTCTTCGACGAGGATCTCTTCCGCCGCGGCTACCGGGTCGCGCACCACGGCGACGGCCGCTGGAACGGGGTGGCGATCCTCTCCCGCGCCGGGCTGGAGGACGTACGGCGCGGGCTGCCCGGCGACCCCGGGTTCCCGGGGCCCGAGCCGCGGGCGATCTCCGCGAGCTGCGGCGGGATCCGGATCTGGTCGCTGTACGTGCCCAACGGGCGCACGGTGGAGGACCCGCACTACGCCTACAAGCTGGCCTGGCTGGCCGCACTGCGCGACGTCGTGGCCGAGCTCGCCCCGCAGGGGCCGGTGATGACGCTCGGCGACTTCAACATCGCGCCGACGGACGCCGACGTCTGGGACATCGCCGAGTTCGAGGGCGCGACCCACGTGACCGAGGCCGAGCGCGCCGCGCTCGGGCGGCTGCACGACGCCGGCCTGCTCGACCTGATGCGCGAGCGCTGGCCGGACGAGACCGTCTACACCTACTGGGACTACCGTCAGCTCTGCTTCCCCAAGAACTACGGGATGCGCATCGACCTGACCCTGGCCACGGCCGACGTCGCGGCCCGGGCACGCGCGGTGTGGGTAGACCGGGCCGCCCGCAAGGGCACCGGGACGAGCGACCACGCCCCGGTCGTCGTCGACCTGGACGAGGCGCCGGACGGCGACATCGGCCCGATGGTGCCGCCCCCGTCCTCGCGCGGCTCCTCCGCGCGTGGGTCGTCCTCCCGCGCCGGGGCGGGCACCCGCCGTCGCGCCTCCACCTGACCGCTCCCCGGCCGGCTGCCGACGCCGGCTCGGCCCGTAACGCAGTCGCCCCCGGCGAACGGACCAGACAGGGTCCGCACACCGGGGGCGATCATGCTTCGTTCTCCGGTCAGGCGCTGCTAGCGCGCCGACCGGTGCCGCGTTGGGTCAGGACGCGGGCGACTCGGCCGCCGCGCCGCCGTCACGCAGGGCACCACTCTCGGCGACGGAGCTGTTCTGGGCGCTGGAGCTGTTCTCCGTGCCGGCGCTCCCCTCCGCCGTGGGCAGCTGCGCCGCCGCCGGGGAGGCGCTGACCGGGATCCGCGTGCTGCGCGGCGCCGCCGCCGCTCCCGCCAGCCGGACGGTCAGCACACCGCGGTCGTAGCGCGCGCTGATCCCGGTCGCGTCGACGTTCTCCGGAAGGGCGAACTCCCGGCGGAACGACCCGTGCCACCGCTCGCGGTGTACCCGGCCGTTGACCGTCTTCTCCTGGGTGGACGAACGCTCACCGCGGACGACGAGCGCCCCGCGGTCGATCTCCACCGTCACGTCCTTCTCGACGTCGACACCCGGCAGCTCGAGATTGATCAGAACGTCGTCCCCGTCGACCAGGACATCGGCGCTCGGCACGACGCTCTGCGGACGGTTCGTCGCGCGCAGCGGGCGCACGGTGCGCTCCCGCGAGCCCCACGACCGCCGGACGATCTCGTTGAACTCACGGTCCATGCGCTCGAACGCGGCGAACGGGTCCCACAGGTAGGTGCTCATCTCGGTCGTACTCCCCTCTGGGCGGGGCCTCGTGCGTGAAGCCTCTCGTCGTCGGGCCCGATCGGCCTCTCCGTCGGGCACGTGCATGAGTCTAGACGACTCAATCTTACGAAGGCAAGTGAGCTCAGTAACTCGCATGCCACTGATGTGCAGAACCATTGTTGGAGGAGGCTCTGCTCCTGCGGCGCCACCCCCCACCGCGCAGGACAAACCGCTGCGGGCTCCGACAGTCACCCGCGTTACGGCGCCGACCAGGAGGAACCTCGCGCGAGGACGCCGCCTGACCACCAGTGAGCCGGACCCATGGGCGGGCAGGCCGCCGGACGCGTGAGCGGCCCAGCGCGTCCGGTCGTCCCGGATCGCGCTGGGCCGCGTCTCCGCCCACCGCTGCTCCGTCCCGCCGGCGGGAGACCACCGGCAGGAGGGGTTCGGCGCCCGGGGCGTTACTTGGGGTCCTCCGCGTAGGTCACCTTCACATCGGTGAAGCCGAGCGCACCGAGAAGGCCGCGCAGCATCGCCGTGGTGTTCGTCTTCGCGAGCGCGAGCACCTGGCCGTCGGCATTCGCGGCGTCGGCCATCTTCGCGGACGCCGTCTGGTAGAGCTCGGAGTCATTGCTCTGGCCGCCGAACAGCCCGCCCACCCGGTTCAGCACGCCCCGCTGGCGGGCGACCACGTAGCTCTTGGCGAGATCGAGCCGCGGCTCGGAGATGGTGGGAGCGGGCAGCTGGATGGTCACCGACCGCCGGTCCGCGGAGACGGTGACCGCGCCGTCCCCGAGCTTGCCGAAGTCGATGACCGAGTCGACGGTGCCGACCCCGACGAACAGCGTGCGCTCCCCGCGCAGCGCGTCCGGGATCCAGCGACTGTCCTCCTCCAGGTCGACGACGACCTCGAAGTGCGCGCTCGCCGCGTGGTACTCGCTGAGATCCTCGAGCGAGCGGAGCACGGCCGGCGAGCTGCGGTCGATCGTCCGCTCCTCGAACGGGTTCGGTATCGACGGCCGCCAACCGGTGACGAACGCGAGGCCGGAGATGACGAGGAGCACCAGCACGAGGTAGGCGATCAGGCGGACGGGGCTGAGTCGGGAGCGCACCGCGCGGATACGTCGCGTGGCGCCGGAATCGTCCTGCTCGGTGGAACCAGGCGTGTCCCGAAGGGCGGAACCGGACTCGTCACTCATGGTCGGACATGTACCCGACGAAGATTGCGATCAATCGTTGTCGCGATCGTGCCGCGCGTCGCTTCCCAGCCGCGGGGGCCGGTCAGGAGCGCGGGCGGGAGACCTCGGTGGTGCGGGCGACGACGATCGCGGTGCGGTCGTCGCTCGGCCGGCCCGGGGCGTGGCGCCGCACGACCTCGAACGCGTCGTCCAACAGCTCGGCCGGCGCCCGCCGCGGGTCGCGCAGCAGCTCGGCGACGAGCCGATCGACGCCGAACTGTTGGTGGGCCGCGTTCCTGGCCTCCACCAGCCCGTCGGTGTACACGAACAGCACGTCGCCGGGTTCCAGCCGCAGCACGTCGGTGTGCCACGCGCCGTCGGCGCCACCGCCCTGGAAGCGGCCCAGGCCCAGCAGACCGCGCTGCCCGGCGAGAAGGTCGCCGCCCAGATCGTCGCTGATCTCGCCGCTCAGATCCTCGCGCTCGACGACCGGC
>NZ_UBIZ01000691.1:0-10599 GCF_900465275.1 Parafrankia sp. Ea1.12
GCTCGCGGCTCGGCAGCTCCCGGTGCGGCGGCTCGCGGCTGTGCGGCCCGCGGCTCGGGCGAGCGCCCGGCGCGACCGCGCCAGCGGCGCCGGCGTGGCCCCTGCTCCGGTGGCGGTGGCGCGGCTGGGTGGACGGTGCCGGGCCGCGGTGGCGTCGTGCGGGCCGGCGGGTGCGGCTCGAGCGGTTCTGCCGGCCCGGCCACGGCGCCCGGGTGGGCGGGTGACCGGTGGTTGGCGGGGCGCCCCGTCGAGCCCCTGAACCGCCGCGTGACTTCGACGGGAAATGACATGAGTTCAACGTAGAAGTAGCAAAGATTGGGCGATACCCCCGTAGAGGGGTACCAAAGGCGCGAATCCCTCTTTAATGTTCACGCCGTTGGCGTGAGTACCGCGATGACGTCGTGACTCGCGCCAGTCGGTATCCGGAGGAGGGGGAGTTCGTCGTGGAGGAGAAGTTCGAAGGGCACAACAACGGCAGAACACCGCCGCATCTGGCGAGGTGCCCCCGGCCGCGGTACGGGGTTCAACCGCACGGGGGTATTCCGGCTGACAACGCGGGCCGGCCGGAGGGTTCCGGTTGGGACGAGCGTCCCGCCGCGCCCGGTGGGACAGGGCAGCGGCCCGGGGCGCGGCCGCGGTCGGGCGGCCCGGGCGCGGCGCCGCCACCTGGGGCGGAACAGCCGCCCGCGGGGGATCAGAGCGGCGCGTCGGGCCCGGCGTCCACCGGTCCGCTCCCGCTGCCGGCGCCCGGCGCCGCGGCCACCCGACCGGCGCCGGCGCCCGGCGCGCGGCGATTCTGCCCCGGGCCGACGCGGCGCCGGTGAGATTCGTCCCGCGGCCGGTTCCGCTCGTGGCCCGTGGGTTACGGGCACCAGGACTGGAATGCATTTCCCGATGGGCGTGAACGGAATGTTTCCCACCGGCCGGCCGCGGGCGAAACGCCGGTCGGGCGCCCTGCTCGCCGGGTGCGTGGTCGGTGGGAAGCACTTTCGGTGGGGTGCACCGCCGGCCGGGTGAACGACTCGGACGAAGCAGACGGGCGGTGACCGCCCCGAGAATCTCGGGGGGTCACCGCCCGTCGGCGGTTCTGGTGGCGCGCCGTCGCGCCGGCCTCACGGCAAAAGGCTGGAACGGCGCGCGACGTTCACGGCCGCGGTGCGGTTGTGCACCCCCAGTTTGTTCATGATGCTGCGCAGGTACGCCTTCACCGTCTCGGGGCTGACGGCGAGCCGGCGCGCGGTCTCCGCGTTGGACATGCCCTCCGCGACGAGCCGCAGGACGTCGAGCTCGCGGGGGGACAGCCCGAAGGGCTGGGCCCGCGTCGGCGGCGCGGTGTCGGGAAAGAGGTCCTCGAGCAGGTCGCGCACCGCGACGATCCGTTCCCGCAGGGCCGGGTCGCCGGCCTGGTAGCTGAGCTCCTCCAGCTCGGCGTCGACCCGGCACAGCACCCGCAGCCGGGACGCGCCCGCCGGGCCGCCCGGGGTCGGGCCGGCGTCGGCGCGCGCCGTCATCGTGCGTTCGGCCAGGAACGCCTCGAATCGGCGGGCGACGCTGAGCGCGGTCTCCACGGCGGCCGGCGGGACGGGGTTGTCGGCCCGCACGCCGCAGTACAGCACCGCGTGGACGGTTCCGCCGGTGCGTACCGGCACGGCCACCACCGAGGAGATGTCCTCGCCGAGGACGGCCCAGTCACGCTGGTCCTCGGTGTAGCGCGGGCGGGTGCCGGCGTCGATCACGACGGGCCGTCCCAGCGCGACGACCCGCCCGCCCACGCCGTGGCCCGGCGGCAGCGACATGCCGCGCAGCGCGTTGGTGCGGTTCCCGTCGAGCGCGCTGATGGTCAGGTAGCGCGAGCGGGGGTCGACCGATCCGCCATAGGCCAGATCGGCGCCGGTACGGGCGCGCAGCCGGGTGACGGCTCGAGGCAGCAAAGCCTCGACCGAGCAGTCATCGGAAGTGCCCGATGTCATCGTCTTCCTCTCGTCCGGGGGTCTCGCGGACTAAGAACGAAACAAAACAGAAAAATTCGGCAAAGGTGCCACCGGCCCGCCACTTATTTCCCGGGCCTAAGCCGGCGTGAGACGAGGTCAGTCGCGGAAACGGAGGTCGTGCGGCGCCGGATGCGGTGCCGGGTCGGCGGGGAGTGTCGCCGGGTCGCCCGGTCCTTTACGGCAGACAAAACGCCTTGCTGGGAAATGAGACTAGCAAGGGGATCTTCGTCCCGGCAATCAGCGCATTGTGCACTGTGGTGCCGAACGCGCGCAGTGAGGGTTGGGATCCGGCGAAGGTGTATGGGGGTGGCCCGGTCGCGTGGGCCCGCCACCACCGCCGGATCCCCGTGTGCGGCGCGTGGATCCCGCCGCCGCGCACCGCCGCGCGGCGGTGCGCGGCGGTGCGCCGGCGTGCCACGGCGGCGCGTGGGGTGCGGTGATCGACCGTTCGTTCTCCGTTGACATGGATCGACGGGATCCGTCGTCCGGTGTTCTTCACCGATTCCCAGCATGGTGTCAGTTGTGTATCCGGTGGTTGGTTTATGAGAATGTCTGCCGCTGGGGTTGGGTAAATACCAGGCCGGTGGCGTCTTTCGGGCCCGTGTCCACAGTCGCCGCCGTCACCCCTGGTCGTGGGTGGACGCCGGTGCGCGATGCCCGGCCCGGCCGGGCGCGGGCCGCTACGGGAAAGGCCGCGGGCCGGCCGCGGCGGCCGTCATGTCCGTCCGTTACCGCATCGCGCCGCACCGCACCTGCGGCATTTCCAGGACCTACGCGGGAGGGCTGGACCGATGGTGCCGGTTGCACACCGCCCGGAGCGCGTATGAACACCTCGGTGCCATTGGCGGTTCGCCGCCGCGCCCGCCGCCCGATACGCCGCCCGACCGACCGCCGGAAAGCGGACCGCGGGAAAGCCGCTCAGAGCTGGTCGACGGCCGTCACCCGCAGGATGGCGATGCCGGCCTCGTCGGAGGCGGCGAGGTCCACCTCGGCGCTGATTCCCCAGTCGTGGTCCCCGGCCGGGTCGTCGAAGATCTGGCGCAGCGTCCAGCGGTCCGCGGCGGTCTCCACGATGAGCAGCCCGGGGCCGCGGGCGTTCGGCCCCGTGCCGATCTCGGCGTGCGTGTCGAAGTACGGCTCCAGGGCGTCGCGCCAGGCCTGCGCGTCGAAGCCCACGGCCGCGTCGAGCTCGCCGAGCAGGTCGTAGCGGCGCAGCGCGGCCAGCTCGACCCGGCGGAACAACGCGTTGCGCACCAGCACCCGGAACGCGCGGGTGTTCGCGGTGACCGCCGAGGTCCGCTCGACCAGCCCGCTCGGCGGGGCGTGGCTCTCGGGAGCGGGGTCGCGCAGCGCCTCCCACTCGTCGAGCAGGCTGGAGTCGACCTGGCGGACCAGCTCGCCCAGCCACTCGGTGAGGTCGGTGAGCTCCTCGGTGCGCGCGTCCTCGGGCACCGTCTGGCGCAGCGCCTTGAACGCGTCGGCCAGGTAGCGCAGCAGCAGCCCCTCCGAGCGGGCCAGGCCGTAGAAGTCGACGTACTCGGCGAAGGTCATCGCCCGCTCGTACATGTCCCGGGCGACCGACTTGGGCGACAGCTCGTAGTCGTCGACCCAGGGGTGGCCGCGCCGGTAGGTGGCGAGCGCGGCGTGCAGCAGCTCGTCGAGTGGCTTGGGCCAGGTGACCTCGTCGAGCAGCTCCATCCGCCGGTCGTAGTCGACGCCCTCGGCCTTCATCGCCGCCACCGCCTCCCCGCGGGCGCGGAACTGCTGCGCGGACAGCACCTGCCGCGGGTTGTCCAGCGTCGACTCGAGCAGGCTCAGGACGTCCAGCGGATAGTCGGGGGACTCGCGGTCGAGCAGGTCGATCGCGGCCAGCGCGAACGGGGACAGCGGCTGGTTGAGTGCGAAGTCGAGCTGCAGGTCGACGGTGAGCCGCACGGTGCGCCCGGTCTCGTCCGGCGTGTCGAGCTTCTCCACCACCCCGGCGGCGAGCAGCGCCCGGTAGATCGCGATCGCGCGGCGGATGAGCCGGCGCTGCGCGGCCGGCGACTCGTGGTTGTCGGTGAGCAGGTGGCGCATCGCGCTGAACGCGTCCCCCGGCCGGTTGACCACGTTGAGCAGCATCGAGTGGCTGACGGCGAGGTGCGACGTCAGCGGCTCGGGTTCGGCGGCGACGAGGCGCTCGAAGGTCGGCACGCCCCAGGAGACGAAGCCCTCGGGGGGCTTGCGGCGCACGACCTTGCGCCGTTTCTTCGGGTCGTCCCCGGCCTTCGCCAGCGCCTTCTCGTTCTCCACGACGTGCTCGGGGGCCTGCACGACGACGTTGCCGACGGTGTCGTAGCCGGCCCGCCCGGCCCGCCCGGCGATCTGGTGGAACTCCCGCGCGGTCAGGATCCGGGTGCGGGTGCCGTCGTACTTCGACAGCGCGGTGAACACCACGGTGCGGATCGGGACGTTGATGCCCACCCCGAGCGTGTCGGTGCCGCAGATGACCTTGAGCAGGCCGGCCTGCGCGAGCAGCTCGACCAGCCGGCGGTACTTCGGCAGCATCCCCGCGTGGTGGACGCCGATCCCGTGCCGGACCAGACGGGACAGCGTCTTCCCGAACCCGGCGGTGAACCGGAAGCCGCCGATCATCTCCGCGATGGCGTCCTTCTCCGCCCGGGTGGAGACGTTCACGCTCATCAGCGCCTGGGCCCGTTCCAGCGCGGAGGCCTGGGTGAAGTGCACGACGTAGACCGGCGCCTGACGGGTCTCGAGCAGCTCCTCGATCGTCTCGTGCAGCGGGGTGGTCACATACCGGTGGAACAGCGGGACGGGCCGCTGCGCCGAGCGCACCACCGCCGTGGGCCGCCCGGTGCGCCGGGTCAGGTCCTCCTCGAACCGGGTGACGTCGCCCAGCGTCGCCGACATGAGCAGGAACTGCGTGTCGGGCAGCTCGATGAGCGGCACCTGCCAGGCCCAGCCCCGGTCCGGGTCGGCGTAGTAGTGGAACTCGTCCATGACGACCTGGCCGACGTCGGCCGTGGCACCGTCACGCAGCGCGATGTTCGCCAGGATCTCGGCGGTGCAGCAGATGATCGGCGCGCTCTCGTTGACCGAGGCGTCACCGGTCATCATGCCGACCCGCGCCGGGCCGAACACCGCGCACAGCGCGAAGAACTTCTCCGACACCAGGGCCTTGATGGGCGCGGAGTAGAAGGTGCGCCGGCCCCAGCCGAGCGCGGCGAAGTGGGCGCCGGTGGCCACCAGGCTCTTCCCGCTGCCGGTCGGTGTCGCCAGGATGACGTGCGCTCCGCTCACCACCTCGATCAGCGCCTCGGTCTGCGCCGGATACAGTTCCAGGCCCTGGTCGGTCACCCAGGCGCCGAACGCGTCGAACAGGGCGTCCGCGTCGGGTTCGGGACCGGCCGGCAGGCGGTCGACCAGCGACGGCGAGCCGGCGGCCGGGCCCGGCGCGCTGCCGGGTGTGACGCCGGGCGCGCTGCCGCCGGGGGCGAGGTCGGGTGAGGTGTTCTCGGGCGTGGAGGTGTGCGGCGTCATGGTGCTCTCGATCGTGCCCCACGGACGGCGGGCGCGGGCGACGGGCCGCCCCGTGGCGGCGCGCGCCGTCCGGTCCGTGGCGCGCAGGCTCGTCGGCCGCGCCGGGTGAACCCGGGTGAACCGCGCCGGGTGAACCGCCACCGGCCGGGGCGCGGCGGCGCATCGACCCGCGGCGGCGTGGGTATCCCCGCCCTTGCCGGGCGGGGCCGAGTACCTGTCCGCCGGCGCCCGCCGGGCACCCTCGCCGAGGGCCGGCCGGCGCCGGCGCGGCTCACCCCCCGCGGGTACGGGTGGGGTCAGACCCCCCTAGGCCGGGGCGCCACCTCCACTGACCAGGACGATGATTCGCAGCAGAGTCGGCGGTGTCGTCGCCGGCCACCTGGAGAGGGTCCATATGTCCCATGACCGTACGGGCGTGAGTCCGCCCGTGCTACTGACTGTCGGTCCGGCCACAGCCACGTCCCGGGCATCACTGCCGGCCGTGCCGGTGGAGCCGGCCCCGCCAGCCGTCGCCGCCGTGCCGGTGGAGTCGGCCCGGCCGGTCGCGACGGCCGTCGCGGTGCGGCCGCCCACGCCGGCGGGCCCGGCGGCGGCGTGCCCACCGCCGGTGAGCACCGCGGGCAGGCGGACCTCGGCCAAGGCCGCCGTGGGCGCGGCCGCCGCGGAGGAGAGCGCCGCGGGCGCCGCCGTTGCCATGGGCACGGTCGCCGTGGGTGCCGTCGCCGCGTCGCCGCGGGCGGCGGGCGCCGCGCCCGAGTTGGATCCGCGGCCGAAGTCCCGCGCCGAGCAGATCCTGCTCGCGCTCTTCCTGGGTGGGCCGCTGTTGGCGGTCGCCCTCGCCGTCCCGTTCGCCTGGGGCTGGGGTCTGAGCTGGCACGACGTCGTCATCGGCGCGGTGATGTACGTCATCGGCGGTCTCGGGATCACCGTCGGCTACCACCGGCACTTCACCCACGGCGCGTTCAAGGCGCGCCGGGGCCTGCGGATCGCGCTCGCTCTCGCCGGCAGCATGGCGATCGAGATGAGCGTGATCGACTGGGTGGCCGCGCACCGGCGCCACCACCGCTTCTCCGACCGTGACGGCGACCCGCACTCCCCGTGGCGTTTCGGGCCCGGCACCCGGTCGTTGGCGCGCGGTCTGCTGCACGCGCACGTCGGGTGGCTGTTCGCGCCGCGGCGGACCAATGCCCAGCGGTACTGCCCGGACCTGCTCGCCGACCGGGACATCCGGCGGATCTCGGACCGCTTCGGCTGGCTCGTCGCCGTGTCGATGCTTCTCCCGCCGCTGGTCGGCGGCCTGTGGGCGGGGTCGTGGACGGGCGCGCTCACCGCGTTCTTCTGGGCGTCGCTGGTCCGGGTCTTCCTGTTGCACCACGTGACCTTCTCGATCAACTCGATCTGCCACGTCCTGGGCGCCACGCCGTTCGCCACCCGGGACCACTCGGGCAACGTGTGGTGGCTGGCCGTCCCGTCGTTCGGGGAGGCGTGGCACAACCTGCACCACGCGGACCCCACCAGCGCGCGGCACGGTGTGCTGCGCGGCCAGATCGACCTCAGCGCCGGGCTGATCGCGGTGTTCGAGCGCCTCGGCTGGGCCCACGACGTGCGCTGGCCCGACAGCGAGCGGATCGCGGCGAAGCGCGCCGCCTGATCGGCCGCCTGACCGTTCTCCCCGCCGCGCGGTGCGCCGTGACGGAGTCGTCAGCGCACCGCTCCGTAGGCCGGGTGGCACCGTACGCAGGGGTCGAGTGCTCCCGTATGTCATCCGTTGGTCCTGTGATGGGGTGCGCTGCCCCACCTACCGGGGCGGCGGGGCATCCCGTCCGTCCTTTTTGCGGTTAGCGTCGGCGGGGTGGATGAGCTCCCTCTGCTCGTCGGGTCTGGTGACATCGCCCGGGCGCTGGGCGTCACCCGGCAGGCTGTCGATCACCGGCTGCGCAGTGATCCGGCGGCCCCCGCGGCCGCGGGGGTCGTGAACCGGACGTCCGCCTGGAACGGGACCCGGATCTGGTGGCGCGAGGATGTCGACCGGTGGCTGAACCTCGAGCCTGACCGGTGGCATCGGCTGCTCGCGTCTACCGCGCGGGGCGGGTGACCGGCGGTGGGCTGATCGTTCGACTACCGGCTGGTGCACCCCCGACACAAGATAGTCAACGCTGTTGACGACCGTTCGTTACTAAATTCGATCTTGAAACCTCCATTCCGTCCCCGGGACGAGGCTGTGTGCCCCGTCCCGGGGACGGACCGACCTCCGCCCGGGCCGCAGCCCGCCGCGCCTCGCGCCGCGGCGCGAGGCGCCTCAGCGACCGGATGCCGCCGGACCGGCCGCCGGAACGCCGCCGGTCGCCTCGCCGGCTGTCCCACCGGTCGCCTCGCGCGGTCGCAGCCGGCTCAGCACCGCCGGCAGCTCGCCGACGTGCACGACCCCGAGCTGGTTCGTCGGCCGGGTCAGCGCGACGTACAGGTCACCGGCGCCCCGCGGCGACTCGGCCAGAATGCGCTCGGGCTCGACCACGATGACCGCGTCGAACTCCAGCCCCTTGGACTCACGGACCGTCAGCACGACGACCGGCCGCTCCGGATCCCCGTCCGCGCCACCCTCCCCGTCCGCGCTGTCCGCCGTGCCCGCCTGGCCGTGCGGTGCCGCCTGCGCGGGCGCCCCCACCTCCACGTCCTGGTCCGGTCGCGGGCCGGTGGACCCGGTTTCGACGAGGGACGCCAGCTCGTCGCGGCGGGAGCGCGGCACGATCACAGCCAGCCGCCCGCCGCCGGCCGCCGCGCGCTCGGCACGTACCAGCTGCTCCAGATGCTCGGCCAGCTCGTGGGCGCCGACCATGAGCCGCCACGGCGCGCGGCCCGACCGGCGCACCGACCGCGGCGCGCGCAGCCCACGCCCCTGAGCGGCGAGCACGTCGCCGGCGATGTCCATGATCTCCGCGCCGGTGCGGTAGTTCACCGTGAGCCGCTCGAGGGTGAAGCGCGGGCCGACGAACGGGTCGAGCGCCTGCGCCCACGAGGAGCTCCCCGCCGCGTCGCCGGTCTGCGCGACGTCGCCGACCAGCGTCATCGACCGGGTCGGGCAGCGGCGCATCACCATCCGCCAGGCCATCGGGGACAGCTCCTGCGCCTCGTCGACGATCACGTGGCCGAACGCCCAGGTGCGGTCGGCGGCCGCGCGCTCGGCGGTGCTGCGGGTGTCGACCTCCTCCTGGCGTTCGCCGAACCGGTCGGCGTCGATGAGGTCGGAGGCCATCAGCAGCTCGCCGTCGGGGTCCTCGGTGTCGCCGCGGGAGAGGATGTCCAGCACGCCGCCGGCGTAGTCGATCCGCTGCTGGCGCTCCAGGTGCGCGGCGACGGCCGCGTCGATCGCCGCCCGGGGGTCGTCGCCGAGCAGTTCGGCGGCCTCGTCGAGCAGCGGGGTGTCGGCGGGTGTCCAGTCGCCGGGGGCCCAGCCCCCGCCGGGGTCGCGGCGTAGCGCCGCCCGCTCGGCGTCGGTCAGCCCGGGGGCGGCGCGCGACAGTGCGTCGGCGGAGGCGAACAGGTCCTTTAGCAGCGCCTGCGGGGTCAGCAGCGGCCACAGGCCGTCGATCGCCTCGGCGAGCCTGGGGTCGGACCTCAGATCGCGGCGCAGATCGGCCAGGTCGGAGGAGTCGAGCACCGGCCGGTCCGCCGCCGCGGCCGCGGCGGCCAGGGCCGCGCTGGGCCAGTCGCCGCCGTCCGTCGCCGCGCTGCCCCCACCCGGCTCGCCGCCTTCGGTGCTGTCGCCGAGGGCGTCGCGCGCGGCGTCGGTGTCGGGCCAGAGCATGAAGTCGTCGACGAAGTCCGGGATGTCGACCTCGTCGATCGACGACTCGTACCGGTCGGCGATCTGGCGGGTCAGGGCGGTGATCACCTCGCGGACGAACACCGACCGGGCGTGGTTGTGTGCGCGTCCGGTGAGCCGGGCGGCGGCCCGGGCCGGCACGACGATCGTCTCGTCGAGGCGGGCGACCCCGTCCGCGACGGTGATCTCCAGGGGCGTGTCGGGGAGCCGCTGGCGGTCGCGGACGGCGGCGGCCAAAATGTCGACCATCTCGGGCCGGCCCTTGACCTCCGCGGCGGTCGTGCTCTCGGCGCGACGGGCCCGCACGCCGGGGAAGAGGTCGCCGACGGTCGACAGCAGCACCCCGGTCTCGCCGAGGGAGGGCAGTACCTGCTCGATGTAGCGCAGGAAGGCCGGGTTCGGCCCGACG
This sequence comes from Parafrankia sp. Ea1.12, assembly GCF_900465275.1. Classification (NCBI taxonomy): domain Bacteria; kingdom Bacillati; phylum Actinomycetota; class Actinomycetes; order Frankiales; family Frankiaceae; genus Parafrankia; species Parafrankia sp. Ea1.12. The sequence goes on from NZ_UBIZ01000691.1 coordinate 9,764, forward strand.
ATCAGCACCCCGCGCTTGGACAGCTGCTCGCGCCGGGAGTACAGCAGGTAGGCGGCACGGTGCAGCGCGACGGTGGTCTTGCCGGTACCCGGCCCGCCCTCGACGACGAGGATGCCGTCCTGCTCGGAGCGGATGATCCGATCCTGTTCGGCCTGGATGGTCGCGACGATGTCGCGCATCCGGCCGGTGCGGTGCGCGCCGAGGGTGGCCAGCAGCGCCGCCTCGCCGACGAGGCTGTCGTGCGCCGGTGTGCCGTCCGGTTCACCAGCCGCGGTGGGCGGGCCGGCGGTGAGGTCGGGGTCGCCCTCGTCGGCGCCGAGCCCGTCGAGGGTCCGCAGGCCGAGGACCCCGCCGCCGAGGGTCGTCGGGCCGAACACCTCGTCGTCGAGGTGGGTCACCCGCCGCCCGACGGTGCGGATGTGGCGGCGGCGGGCGACGTGCAGCGGGGTGGCCCCGGTGGCCAGGTAGAACGGGCGGGAGGCCGGGGCCCGCCAGTCGATGAGCAGCGGCTGGTAGTCGGCTTCGGGGTCGAGGACACCCATCCGGCCGATGTAGCGCTGCTCGCCGTCGGCCATGTCGAGCCGGCCGAACAGCAGCCGGTCGCGCATCGCGTCGAAGCGGGCGACCTGGTCGGCGTGGCGGGCGGCGAGCGCGTCGCGGTCGGCGCGCGCGCCGGGTTCGGGATCGTCGCGCAGCAGGGCTTCGGCGAGTCCGGCGGCGGCGGCGGCGCGCAGCCCGTCCAGCCGCTCGTGCAGCATGGTCAGGTACTGCTGCTCCCGAGCGTGCTCGTCGCCCCCGGAGGTGTCTCCGGCCGGGGCCGGGGCGCTCTCAGGGGG
>NZ_UBIZ01000598.1:0-5316 GCF_900465275.1 Parafrankia sp. Ea1.12
CCCTGAAAGGGCTGAGCCGACAGGTTCCGCCCCAGCCGGCCCGGCTGGGGCGTCTGGGGTGGCTGGGGTGGCGGGCTCGGGACGGCGCCGTCGGCCTCGCCGGCCCGTCACGTCCCTGCTGGGCCGGGAGGCTGACACGGCCGCGGTCTGCGACCTGCTCGCGTCGGCCCGGCTGGTCACCATGTTCGGGCCGGGCGGGGTCGGCAAGACGCGGCTGGCGCTGTACCTCGCCGACCGCCTCGCGGACAGGTTCCCGCACGGCGTCCTGATGGTGGAGCTGGCGACCGTCGCCGACCCGACCGCCGTCCCCGCGTTCGTCGCGGACGCGCTGGGCATGCGCGGCGCCGACGGCGACGCCGGTGCCGCCCTCGAAGCCGCCGCCGAGCTTGACGCGCTCGTGATCCTGGACAACTGCGAGCACGTGGTGGCCGCGGCCGCCGCCGTCGCATCGGCTCTGGTCGAGAACGGTCGCGGTGTGCGCGTGCTGGCGACGAGCCGCGAGCTGCTCGGCGTGGACGGCGAGCACTGCTGGCCGGTACGCCCGCTGCGCGTCGACGGCCCGGACGCACCCGCGCACGCCCTGTTCTGGGACCGCGTCCGAGCCGCCTGCCCGGCGCCGGTTCCGGGGGCCGGACCGGCCTCGGACGGAGACCTCGAGGCGGCCGACCGCATCGTCCGGAGGCTGGACGGCCTGCCGCTCGGCATCGAGATGGCGGCCGCGCGCAGCGGCACGATGTCCCTGCCCGAGCTCGCCGACCGGCTCGAGGACCACCTCGGCCTGCTCCGGGACGTCCGCCGGGTGGGAACGCCGCGCCACCGCACGCTCGCCGACGTGGTCGGCTGGTCGGTCTCGCTGCTGGACGCGCCGCACCGCGCGATGCTGCGGACCATGGGCGCGTTCGCGGGCCCGGTGAGTCCCGTGGACGTCGCCGCGCTGGCGGGCCTGCCCGAACCGGAGGCGCTGGATCTGCTCGACGCCCTGGTGGCCCGGTCGCTGGTGGTCGTCGATCCGTCCCGGGTACCGGCCCGCTACTCGCTCCTGGAGATCATCCGCGAGTACGCGCGACGGCAGCTCGGCGCGTCCGACGCCGTGCTGCGTCAGGAACACGCCCGGTACATCCTCGCCGAGGTGCGGGCCGCGGACGCGGTCCTGCGCACCCCGCGGGAAGCGGCGGGGCACAGCCGGATCACCGACCTGATGGTCGAGGCCCGCGCTGCCCAGACATGGGCGCTGCGCGAAGATCCCCCGCTGGCCGTGGAGATCGCGGCCGGCATGCACGTGTTCGCGATGACGCGGCTGCGGGTCGAGCCGTTGCACGCCGCGGTGGAACTCGTCCGCTCGCTCGGGCTGCACCCGCCGCCGGGCGGCGAGCCCCACCGGCTGGCGGACCTGGTGTCGGATCTCGCCGCGGGCCTGCCACCCGGCGTGACGGCGGGGGCCGCGGCGACCACCCTGGCCACGGCGGCATGCTGGTACGTCAGCGCCGGTGAACTCGAGCTCGCCGTGGCCTGTGCACAGCGCGGACGGCTGATCGCCGGTGACGCGCCCGAACGCCGGTTCCCGCTCGAACTGCTCAGCGACACCGCCTCCTACCAGGGCCGGATCGGCGAGGCCGTCGACCACGGCTGGGAGCTCGTCGCCGCGGCGCGGTCCTGCGCCGACCCGCACGCCGAGGTGGCCGGGCTGCTCAACGTGGCGATCGCGCACGCCTACGCGGGGCACGCCGAGGACGGCCGGGCCGCCCTCAGCCAGGCCCCCGCGGGGCCGCTCGCGCCGTCCGAGCTCGGCTGGCTGGCCTACGGCGAGGCCGAGCTGATCCTTGACCGCGACCCGGACCGCTGCCTGCGGCTGCTCGACCGCGCGGTCGCCCTGGCGGATTCGGTCGACAACCCCTACCTGGGCGGGGTGGCACGGGTGTCCGCGGTGTCCGTCCGGGCCCGCTGCGGTGACCCGCAGCAGGCCGTCGAGGCTTTCGCGCAGGTGCTGCGACACTGGCGCGACCAGTATGCGCTGACCCACCTGCTGACCACGTTGCGTAACCTCGTCGTGCTCTTCCAACGCCTCGGCCGGCCGCGGCCGGCGGCGCGGCTGCTCGGCGCCGTCACCTCGCAGGCGGTCAAGCCGAGCTACGGCGCGGAGGCCGCGATGCTCGCGGGAGCCGACAGCTGGGTGGACGACGCCCTCGGCTTCGCCGCCGCCACCGCCGAACGCGCCGCCGGAGCCACCCGCACCGTCATCGCCGCCACCGAGACAGCCCTCGACGACCTGGCTGACATCACCGCGGAGATCCGCGGCGGCTGAGCGGGTCCACAGACGTCCATGGACCCCCTCACCCGCCACACATCGTTCCGCCTGCCCTGGCAGGGGCCTGGCTTGGCTTCACAGAGCCGGTAGGCGTGTCGTGGGTGCGTCGGGTCAGCGGGGGCGGGCTGCGAGCAGGCGCAGGGCGAGGGTGCCGGCGGCGGTGAGGGCGGCGGCGGTCGCGACCTCCCGGGGCAGCCGGTGCCGGGCCTCGTTCTGGATCGCCTCGTGGAACCGGTCGAAACGGGCGGGCCAGGGGCTCGAACCGACGAAGTAACGGCCCACCTTGTCGGTGTCGGGCAGGCAGGCGCCGACCATGCCGGCGAGCACCCCGATCCGGCGGTCCGCCGGCGCCGCGGCCGTCAGCAGCGCCATCGCGGCGAGGCCGGCCACGCCGTCCTTGCGGGCGATCGGCAGCCATTCGGACTCGGTGCCGGGCCCGGTGCCCCAGTGCGGCAGCGCGTCCATCACGAGGTGGGAGAGGAAGCCCGCGGCCAGCGCCGGCCCCAGCCTGGGCACGGCCATACCGACGAACGCGCCGGCACCGACATGCGAACTGATGATCATTGGCCGCTCCTGCTCACCTGGTCGAGACGGGTACTGGCCTGGTTCCCAGGCATGGTTCCACCTTGTCCCCGGCCCCGGCGGGCGCCGCACCGGGGTCCGCCGGGTGCCATGCCGGGGTCCGGCGGGCGCTGCTCCGGGGTGCGTCCACACGCCCGCGCCCGCCGAGCCGCGGCGCCGTGGCCTGAGACTGCCGGGAAAGTTGTGCCCGTTGGACTCCGGACAGTCCGCACGGCACGTAGCATCTGCATGCATAGCGCAGTGGTGTGGTATCTGTGGCTGGAACTCCAGCTTGTACCGGGCCGGCATGGTCGACACGGTGTGACTGGACAAATCGAAGATGGCGGGTTGACCGGGCCAGTGACAGGGCCGGGGGTCGGAAGGTGAGGCGTGACGGCCATCCCTCGCAGACGTGTGCTCACCGGCACCAGCACGTGCAGCCGCAGGCGTGCGTGCACTGGCATCTGCACACCATCCTATGGTCGGGCGCTTCCGGTGCCGTCCCGGCCCCATCCGCGACCCCGCCCGAGCCGGGCAGCGGTGGGCGCTGGTGTCGCCACCCCGCTGCCGGGGCCTCCCGATCCGCACGCCGCCGTCCGTGCCACCGGCGTCCCGGCCGCCCCCGGCCGGGATGTCTAGGCGGATCTCGCATATGCGTGTGACCGACTCCCTCGCGACGGCAGTCGAATACCCGGACACCCCCGCGGGGGCGATCGTCTCGGTTGCCTGGCGGATAGAGGGCGCCGGCCGTGTCGTCGGTGGGCTGCTGCCGCGCGGCCATCCCGACGGCGGCACGCTGGGCAAGCGGATTCTGCGCGGAGAACGCATCTGGGCCGCCGAGATGCTCCCCTGGGAGCAGGAGATCTCCGCGGAGATGAGCCTGGTTGAGCCCGGGCCGCCCGGCAGCCCGGCCCGGATCATCGTGCACGGCCCGTCCGGCGACATCGTCGGCTACCTGGACCAGCCCGGGCTTCCCTCCGGGCGCCTCCAGCGGCTCACGACGGGCCTGAGCCGCGACGCGCGGCAGGTGCGGATCCGCGCCGGCGGACGGGTGTGGTGGGTACGCGCCACTCATTTGTTCGGCGTGCGCGTGATGCGCGACTCCGGTGTCCTCGTCTACGCCACCAGAGGGCTACACGCGGAGTTCGAGCCGGTGGCGGACTCGCTGGACATGAGCGTCGTGCTGCTGACGCTCGCGTCCATCCCCAGTTCCGCCTACGCCCCGATCCTGGGGTTCTGACACAGCGGCGGGCCGAGCCGGGGCCGGGCGGGCCGGGCCCGGCCCGCCCGGCCCCTCGGTCAGGCGCTGACGATCCGCCGGCCCTCGAAGGCGCGGCCGAGCGTGACCTCGTCGGCCCACTCCAGATCGCCGCCCATCGGCAGCCCGCTCGCCAGGCGGGTGACGGTCAGGCCCATCGGGCCGATCTGGCGGGCCAGGTAGGACGCCGTCACCTCGCCCTCGGTGTTCGGATCCGTCGCCAGGATGATCTCGGTGACGGTCCCGTCGGCGAGGCGGGCCACCAGTTCGCGGATGTGCAGGTCGTCCGGCCCCACACCGCCGATCGGATTGATGGCCCCGCCGAGGACGTGGTACTTGCCGCGGAACTCACGGGTCCGCTCGATCGCGACGACGTCCTTCGACTCCTCGACCACGCAGATGGACGTCGGATCACGCCGCGGGTCGGAACAGATCCGGCACAGCTCTGACTGGGCCACGTTGAAGCAGATCCGGCAGAACCGAACCTTTTCCTTCAGCTCGGTCAACGCGCTGGCCAGCCGGCGGACATCGGCCGGGTCCGCGGCGAGCAGATGGAACGCGATGCGCTGCGCGCTCTTGGGACCGATCCCCGGGAGCTGCCCCAGCTCGTCGATCACATCCTGGACGATGCCCTCGTACACGGCGCCGGCTGACTCAGCCGAGCCCGGGAATACCCAGGCCGCCCAGCGCCCCGCCACCCGGCAGCGCCCGGGCCGCGCCGGGACCACCGCCGACCGCGCCACCGCCCGGCCCGCCGAGCCCTCCGACGGCGCCACCGAGACCGCCGAGCGCGCCACCGAGACCGCCGGTCGCCGCGTTCATCTTCTCGGCCGCGAGCCGGTGCGCGTTGGTGGTGGCGTCACGCACCGCCGCGAGGATGAGATCGGCGAGGGTCTCGGTGTCCTCGGGGTCCACGGCCTCGGGCTTGATCACGAGGTCGACCAGCTCACCGCCGCCGTTCACCGTCGCAACGACGAGCTCGCCACCGGCCGAGCCTTCGACCCGGGCCTCGGCCAGCTCCTGCTGGGCGGTGAACAGGGCGGACTGCATCCGCTGCGCCTGCTCGAGGATCTGCCCCAGGTTGGCCCCGCCACCAGCGGGGATCTGCGGGTTCGACATGACCATGAGCCTACGTGCCGCCGGGCCCCGAACCGGCGTCAGCCACCCGTACTGCCCACCCGAACCGCCCACC
>NZ_UBIZ01000533.1:0-247 GCF_900465275.1 Parafrankia sp. Ea1.12
CGCCGCGAACCGTTCGATCACCGGCCGCACACGGCCCATCTCACCCAGTTCCATACCAACCACCGCCACACACACGAAGACGACAGTCAGTACAACCAATGACAGACCTAATCAAGTCCTACTAGTGGTCGTCGCCGTTAGTTCGTCGGTTATGCGGCGAGGCTGAGGCGGTTGGCGGTCTTGAGGAGATCGGCGCGGGTGTACTTCCAGCCGAACGGGGCCGCGGTCTGGTTGTAGAGGTCCTGGA
>NZ_UBIZ01000531.1:0-15100 GCF_900465275.1 Parafrankia sp. Ea1.12
TCGAAGCCACGAACCGTGACCAAACCACCCACCAGCACAGATGCCACGCCGCCACGCCGTACCAACCCACCAGCCAAGAACAGCAGAAGATCAGCCATCCAAGATCGACTTAAGCTTCACGGCATTGGGTCAGGAGCCCTCGACCAGCAGGTCCACAGACGGGTCGTACGGTGGCCACGACCCCGGCCGCTGCATGTCGTTCGGCAGCCGCGTCCACGCATCGCCGCGGGCCGCCGCCACCTGCGCCGCCGTCAGACCCATCGCAGTGGAAAGGTTCGTCCCGTCCAGCCGGGCGCCGGTGAGGGTCGCCCCGGTCAGCTGAGCGCCGGCAAGGTCCGCATTGATCAGCCAGGCGCCGGTGAGGTTCGCCCCGGTGAGGTCGGCGCGGGGGACACCGTCACAGGTGGGGGGCCGACCCAGGACAGTTACAGCTCGTTTCACAAAGAATGATCAAACGCGGCGTGTCGTGCCTGCCTGATCGGTAGACATCGGTTCATGCGTGACGAGGCGACGGTGAGCGAGGAGCTGTGGAAGCGGCTGGCGCCGCTGATCCCGGTCCGGCAGCGGCGGTTCCGCTATCCGGGACGGCGTCCGGTCGACGACCGGGCGGCGTTGGAAGGAATCCTGTGGGTGCTGCGGAACGACGTGCCCTGGCGGGAGCTACCGACCACGCTGTTCGGGGTGTCGGGGGTGACGTGCTGGCGCCGGCTACGGGACTGGGCCGAAGCCGGGGTCTGGCAGAAGCTGCATGAGCAGCTGCTCGCCGAGTGCAACGCGGCCGGGCTGCTCGACCTGCACCGGGCCCTGGTCGATTCCTCGCACATCCACGCGCTGAAAGGGGCTCCGAGACGGGTCCGAGCCCGGTCAACCGAGCCCACCCCGGCAGCAAACACCACCTGATCACCGACGCCACCGGGGTTCCACTCGCCACAATCGTGACCGGCGGGAACCGTCACGACGTCACCCAGCTCATCCCGTTGGTCGAGGCGATCCCCCCGATCCGCGGCCGCCGGGGACGGCCACGCCGCCGGCCCCGCTACCTGCTCGCCGACCGCGCCTACGACCATGTGAAGTACCGCCGACTGCTGGCCGCACGGGGTATCACCCCGGCCATCGCCCGCCGCGGGAAACCCCACGGCTCCGGCCTCGGGACACAGCGTTGGCCTGTGGAGCGCACGATCGCCTGGCTGCACCAGTTCCGCCGGCTCCGGACCCGCTGGGAACGCCGCGTCGACATCCACCAGGCGTTCCTCAGCCTCGCCTGCTCGATCATCTGCTTACGCAAACTCCGAGGATCATTCTGAAACGACCTGTTATTCGCCGCCGTCGAGCGGGAGCTTCGTGTGGTCGGCGAGACCGGCGGCGAGAGTCGCGACGGTGTCGTACTTCCAGATGAAGTTCCCCGGCAGGGAGATCCCGAGCCCCGGTTCCAGGCGGGACCGCAGTTCGAGAGCCAGCAGCGAGTCGAAGCCGAGGGACCGTAGCGGGATGTCCGGGTCGAGCACGGACTGGCCCAGCCGGAGGACGGCCCTGAGGTGCTCGGTCAGGTACGCCTCGAAGGCCGTGCGCCGCGGGAGGCCGGGAGCCACCGCGCGTAGCCCGGCCAGGACAGCGCCCGGCCCGTCCGCGACCGCGGCGGCGGCACCCCCGGCGCCCGGAACGGCCACGGCGCTCCCGGCGGCGGCCGACGGGGCGTGCTCGTCGTCGACGAACCGGGCGAACAGCGACGAGGAGCGGCCCGCGGTCGGAATCCAGGAGCCCGGCTCGCCGGGGAGCACACCCGCGCGCCGCCGCCCGTGGACGAGCAGCGTCTCCAGCGCGGCGAGCCCGACCCGCACCGGGATCATCGCGTACCCACGCTCGGCGAAGTCGGTGGCGGCGCCCACCTCGGCCCACGGCCCCCAGTTGACGACGGTGGTCGCCAGCCCCTGAGCGCACCGCCAGTCGGCGAAGCCGTCGAGCCAGGAGTTCGCGGCGGCGTACGCGCCCTGCCCGGGGTTACCGAGCAGGGAGGCCATCGACGAGTAGAGCACGAACCAGTCGAGGTCCGCCCCGGCCGTCGCCTCGTGCAGCCGCCACGCGCCGAACGTCTTCGGATGCCACACTCGCCGCACCTGGTCGGCGGTGATCGTGGTGAGGGCGGCATCATCCAGAACCATCGCCGCGTGAACGGCGCCACGCAGCCGGCCGCCCCCGGCGGTGGCGGCGGCGACGAGGCGCTCCGCCACACCGGGCTCGGCGACGTCGCCGAGCACCACCTGGACGTCCGTACCGCCCGCGACCAGTTTCGCGATGCGCTCCCGGACCGCCTCGGCGGGCTCGGACCGCCCGTTGAGCACCACTCTGGCCGCGCCCTTCTCCGCCAGCCAGGCGGCGGTCTCCAGGCCGACGCCACGCAGGCCACCGGTGACGATGTACGAGCCGTCCACGCCGACCGGCGACGGCGGCCCGTCGGGCAGCACGGCCTCGGTCACCGCGTCGCCGGGGACCTCGAGCACGACCTTGCCGATGTGCGCGGCACCGGCCATCAGCCGAAACGCGTCGGTGGCGGCCTCGATCGGGTAGGTCGTGACAGGCAGCGGCGCGAGCTCGCCGGCGGCGAGCGCCGCCGTCAGCTCCCGCAGCAGCCGGGCGACCCGCTCCGGCTGGTGCCGGTAGAGCTCGATCAGGTTCACCCCGGCGAAGGTGATGCTGTTACGGAACGGCGCCAGCCCGAGCGCCGAGTCCGCGAGGATGTCGCGCAGCCCGAGCTCGACGAAACGTCCGAAGGGCCGCAGGCACTCCATTCCGGCGCGGATCGCCGGCCCCGACAGCGAGTTGAGCACGACGTCGACGCCCTGCCCGCCGGTCGCGGCCAGGGTCTGCGCGCTGAAGTCGACCGACCGCGAGTCCATGACGTGGGTGATGCCCATGCCGCGCAGGTAGGCGCGTTTCTCCGGGGTGCCGGCGGTGGCGAGGACCTCGGCTCCCAGCAGCCGCGCGACGGCGATCGCGGCGAGACCGGTCCCGCCCGTGCCGGAGTGGATCAGCACCCGCTCACCGGCCCGCAGCTGGGCGACGTCCCGCAGCGCGTACCAGGCGGTGAGAAAGCCGGTGGGGATGCCCGCGGCGGTGGCCGGGTCGAGTCCGGCGGGTACAGGCATGGTCAGGTCGGCGTCGATGGTCAGGAACGAGCCGAACGCGCCGCCGTCAGTGAAGTTCACCGCGAGTACCGCGTCGCCGGGCCGGCGGTCGGTGATGCCCGGCCCGACCGCCGTGACCACGCCGGCGCACTCGAAGCCGATCGGTGTCTGCGGCAATGCCCCCAGGCAGATGAGGACGTCCCGGAAGTTCAGGCCGGCGGCCTGGACCCGGACCTCGACCTCGCCGTGCCCGGGTGGGCGTCGGTCGGCGGCGACGAGCCGCAGGTCGTCGAGATTCCCGTTGCCGGGCGGCTGCAGGGCGAACCGGTCGTGGCCGTACCGGACCGTACGCCGCCCGGCGGCACCACGCTCGGCGGCGGTCACCGGCGCGGGGGTCAACCGGGCGACGAAGCGGACACCGGCCCGCAGCGCGACCTCGTCATCGGCGGGGCCGGAGCGGGCGCCGTGGACATCGCCGAGCAACTCGGCGGCTATGGCCGCCATATCCGGGCCGGGATCGGCGTCGATGTGGGCGGCGCGCAGCTCGGGGTGTTCCAGCGTGAGCACCCGGAGCAGTCCGCGGATCCCGCCGTGATCAAGATCAGGGGCCGCGTTCCCGGCCAGGGCGTGTGCACCTCGGGTCACCACGGTCAGGCCGGGCGGCACGCCGGGCAGCTCGGCCAACGCCGCGGCGACGCCCAGCACCGTCATGGTCTGCTGCTGCGCCCGCGCCGGATCTGCCGGGAACGGCGAGCCGACCAGGGCCGACGGGTCGACCTGGGCACCGGGCGCTGGCTGCGCGGTCGCGCCGTCGAGGACGACGACCACCCGCCGGCCGACGGCTCCCCCGTCGTCCCCGGTGAGGGACGCCGCCCAGGCCCGCCGGGCGTCGTCGGGACCGGGCAGCGGCTGGACGTCGACGTCCGCACCGGCGGCGGACAGGGCCGTGCCGAGCGCGCCCGCCGAACCGCTCTCGTCGCCGAGCAGCAGCCATCGGCCGGCGGCCCGCGGCTGGGCCGGTTCCGGGCGGGGTGACGGCTCCCAGTCGATCCCGTAGATCCAGCCCCCGGGGCCGCCGGACGCCCGGGCGTACCCGGAACCGTCGAGGAGACGCTGGCCGTCCTGGTGGACGAGTCTCATGCCGTCGATGGCGACGACGAGCGCGCCGGCCTCGTCCAGCAGGCGGACCTCGCCGGTGAGAGTGCCCGTCCCGGTGGCGTCCAGGCGGGCATGGCAGTAGCGCACGGTCGCCGGATCGCCGTGGATCCGGATGCTGTCCGTCCCGGCAGGCAGCACCAGACCACCGGACGCCGACCCGGCGACCAGGCCGGGCATGCAGGTCAGCAACGTCTGGGCGGCGGCGTCCAGCAGCACGGGGTGCACGGCCAACGCGTCCTCGGTGGCGTACGCCTCGGTCGGGATCCCGATGCCCGCCCAGGCGCTCCTACCGTCCTCGGACAGGTGCAGATCGGACAGCGCCGTGAACGCCGGGCCGTGGTGGATGCCCCGCTCCCGCATCGCCTCGTACAGGCGCGCGGGGCCGACCCGCCGGGGATGGGCACCGGCGAGTTCCGCCAGGCCGCCGGCGGCGGTGTCCGGCGGCGGGTCGTCGTCGGCGCACGTGACGGTGGCGGCCATGTGACGGGTCCAGGCGCCGTCACCGGCCCGCGCGTGGATCTCGCACTCCGCCTCGCCGGGGCCGGTGACGGCGACCGTCATCGTGATCTCGGTGTGCTCGCCCAGGTAGAGCACCTCCTCGAAAGCGATGCCGGTGACCCGCACCCGGGCCGGCCCCACCTCGAACACCTCGGCGGCGGCGGTGACCGCCAGCGAGCAGTAGGCGGCACCGGGCAGTACCACGCGGTCGTGCACCCGGTGGTCAGCCAGCCAGGGGATGACCGCGGTCCCGGCGTCGGCCCGCCAGACGTGGCGCAGATGCTCGCCGGGCACCACCAGGTGCTCCCCGGGCAGCGACCGGTCCACGGCCTCCCGGCCGTCGAGCGTCGCCGGCCCGCCACGGCCACCGGCGGCCGACGGAGCCGCCGCCGGAGCCTCGCGGTCCGCCCAGTGGCGCCGGCGGTCGAAGGAGATCGTCGGCAGGTCCACGAGGTCGCCGGTCGGGTAGAGCACGGACCAGTCCACCGGAACTCCCGCGCAGTGCGCGGTCGCGAGACTGGTACGGAAGGCCGCCACGCCGTCCTCGTCGCGACGCAGCGTCGGCAGTACCACCGGCTCCCGCCCGGCCGCGGCGAGGATGTCGGTGACCGACCGGGTGACGACCGGATGCGGGGAGATCTCCACGAAGACCCGGTGCCCGTCGGCCGCGGCCGCGGTCACGGCGTCGCTGAAGCGCACGGTACGGCGCAGGTTCGCGCACCAGTAGGCGGCATCGAGCTCGTGCTTCCCCCGCGGGTCCTCCGCCGCGGTCGAGTAGAAGCGGACCTCGGCCGGCCGGGGGCGCAGTTCGGCCAGTTCCGCGGTGAGGTCGGCGAGCAGCGGGTCGACCTGGGGTGAGTGCGAGGCGACGTCCACCGCGATCTGATGGGCCGCCAGGCCACGCGCGGTCCAGTCGGTGACCAGATCCCTGATCCTGTCCGCGGCGCCGGAGACGACGGTGGAGCCGGGAGCCGCCAGGACCGCGACAGCGACCTCTCCGCTCGCGCCGGCCGCGGCGAGCTCGGCCTCGGTCGCGTACCGGTCCAGGCCGACGGTGGCCATCGCGCCGAGGCCGGCCACCCGGGTGAGCAGACGGGAACGGCGGCAGATCACCCGGACACCGTCGGCCAGGGTCAGCGCGCCGGCGACGACAGCCGCGGCCGTCTCCCCCATCGAGTGACCGATGACCGCCGCGGGCTCGACACGGTGGGCGCGCCACAGCGCGGCCAGCCCGATCTGTACCGCGAAGAGCAGGGGCTGCACCCGGTCGCACCCGGTGACCGCCTCCCGGCGGCGCAGCACCTCCAGCACCGAGAAACCGGCCTCGGCGGCGATGAGAGGGTCGACCTCGGCCAACGCGGCCGAGAACACCGGCTCCGCGTCCAGCAGGTCGGCCCCCATGCCCGCCCACTGCGAGCCCTGGCCGGAGAACACCCACACCGCGCCGCGCCGCACGCCCCGGGCGGCGGCCCCGGAGACGACGTTGGGGACCAACCGGCCGTCCGCGTAGGCGCGCAGGTCCCGGATCAGGTCCTTCCGCGAGGCTGCCACGACAGCCAGCCGGCCGTTCCCGGGGGACCGCCTGCGCGCCGAGGTGTAGGCGACGTCCCGCAGACCCGCGCCCCGGGCAGGCTCGCCGGCACCGGCCGCGGGATCACCTCCGGTGGCCGCGTCATCTCCGGGCTCGCGCTCCAGCCAGTCCGCGAGCCGCGCCGCGGCGGCGGGCAGCACCGCGGGCGACCCGGCGGGCACCAGGACCACCTCCGGCCCGCGGGCCCCGCGGGCCCGGACGGCCGACGACTGGCCGTCGACCCGGCCGGACTCGTGTTCGGCCCGTGCCGGAGTACGCGCGGCTGGAATCGGGGGACGGCTCACCCCGGCCGTGGCCTGTTCGAGCACCAGGTGCGCGTTCGTCCCGGAGAACCCGAACGAGGAAACGGCGGCCAGCCGCGACGGTGCGGCGCCAGGCCAGTCGGTCAGCCCGGTGGGCACGAAGAACCGCGACCCGTCAGCGTCGATCGCCGGGTTCCACCGGATGAAGTGCAGGTTCGCCGGTATCTGGCCGTGCCGCAGGCACAGCACCGCCTTGATCAGGCCGGCGACACCCGCCGCGGGCTCCAGGTGCCCCAGGTTCGTCTTCACCGAACCGAGCGCGCACCGCGCGCCATCGGTGCCGTAGGCGCGACTCAGTGCGGCGAACTCGACGGGGTCGCCGACCTTCGTGCCGGTGCCGTGCGCCTCCACCAGCCCGACCTCGGCCGGGTCGACCTCGGCGCGCCGCAGCGCGGCGGCCGCCACCTCGTACTGGGCCTGCGCGGAGGGAACGGTCAGCCCGTCGGTGTGGCCGTCCTGGTTCACCGCCGACCCGCGGATCACGGCCAGGACCCGGTCACCGTCGCGGTTGGCGTCGGCAAGCCGCTTCAGGACGACGACTCCGCAACCTTCGCCGCGGACGAACCCGTCCGCGGCGGCGTCGAAGGTGTGGCAGCGGCTCGTCGGCGAGAGCATGCCCATCCGGACGAACGACTTGGTCACCCGGGGCCACAGCATGAGAGTCACCCCGCCCGCGAGCGCCACCGTGCACTCCCCGGACCGCAGGCTCTGGCAGGCGAGATGCACGGCGACCAGCGACGACGAGCAGGCGGTGTCCACCGACATGCTGGGCCCGCGCAGGCCGAGCAGGTAGGAGATCCGGCCGCCCGCCACGCAGATCCCGTTGGTGAGGACCGAGCCCTCGAGCTCGTCCGGGTGCCCGGCCAGCCGATCCATGTAGTCGGTGTAGCTGAGCCCGGTGAACACGCCCGTCGGCGTGGCCTCGAGCCGGTCGGCCGGGAGACCGGCGTTGTCCAGAGCCTCCCAGGCGACCTCGAGCAGCAGCCGGTGCTGCGGGTCGAGGACGGCGGCCTCCCGATGTGAGACGCCGAAGAAGTCGGCGTCGAAACCGGACACGTCCTCGAGGTAACCGCCCTGGCGGGGAACGGAGCGGCCCGCCGCGGTCAGGACAGGGTCGACGAACGCGTCGGCCTCCCACCTGCCCGCAGGTGGATCGCCGACCGCGTCCCGTTCCTCCACCAGGAGCCGCCAGAGTGCGGCCGGCGAATCCACGCCGCCCGGAAGGCGGCACCCCATCCCCACGATCGCTATGTCATCCCGTTTGACGCAGGATTCCTTGTCGGCGGCCGTGGTATTCGACCACGCGTCGGCAAATGCGCTCATTCTCGGTCGGTCCGTGCCTCTCTGCAGATGTACGGCCGAATCGGCAGCGCGGCCCCGGTCGCGCGCGGAACGGCCAGTCGAGATCCCAGGCCGATCTCAGCAGGTGTTCAGGTCTTCAGATGTTCAGATGTTCAGATGTTCAGGAACCATCGTCAGGAAGCATCGGCGGAACTCATGAGGATCACGCTCTTCAGGCCGCCGATCTGGTAGGTGAAGCTCAGCGCGTGATCGAACCGCAACGGCCGCGGCCGCGTTCCCGGAATCGGGTCGAAAGGCAGGCCCTCGATCGGCTGCTCACAGTTCGCGGTGGGGCACGCCAGGCTTTTCTCCATCATGAGGAGAGTCAACGCCAGGCCGAGGTTTCCGGACTGGGCCCCGCTGTGCCCGAAACACGCCTCCTGCGAGCTGAGAAGAACCGACGGGACCGCCGGCCCGTACAGTTCCCGGACGGCGTTCGCCTCGGTGTTCGTGACGTTCATGTCACCGTCGCTGCCACCGTTGATGTACGGGATCTGGTCGATGCTCCAGCGGTCCCCGAGACACTTGCGCACCGCGGCGACCAGTGAGGCGCCCGAGTCGTCCAGCGACAGTGGGCTGGCAAGGCCGTCACGTGTGGTGGCCTGCGCGATCAGGCGCCCGTAGACGTGTGCTCCGCGCCACTCGGCGTGCCGGCGGCTCTCCAGGACCACGGTGACCGAGCCCTCGCCGAAGTTCACGCAGTCGGCGCGGACGTCGTAGGGGCGCATCGGCCGGTCCATCGACGGCAGCGTCTCGGGCATGGTGTCCGCGCCGGGCTGCGGGCCGCCGCGCGTCGCGGCGAGCAGAAGCCGCTGCGCGTTGCGCATCAGGTCCATGCTGAACGCGTCGACACCGGTGACGACCGCGATGTCGACCTCCCCGGCGGCGATCATCCGCAGGGCGTTGCCGAGCTGGATGGTGGAGGAGGAACAGCCACAGGAAACCGTGAAGCTCGGGCCCGTCGACCGGGCGATCGACGCCTGCAGGAGCGTGACGTCGTACGAGGTGATGCCGAGCTGGGCCCGGATGAACAACGCGGTCGCGGCGTCCGCGGAAAGCGTCTCGGGTGTCGCCTCCTGCAGGGCCCGGTATGGGTCGATGTTGTCGTCGAGCCCCCCTCGCCCAGTGAGGATCGCGGCGTGCTGCAGGGCGCCCGCACGAAAATCGATCTTCGCGTCCGAACACGCCTCCACGAAGGAGATCAGCCCGAAGCGGTGCGACTTGGTGAGCTGCGTCGAGTACAGCTTGGGAATCTCCGGCAGCCGCTCCTCGAACATCTCCGGCGCCAGATCGACCCGACCGTGGTAAATACCGTCCTTGACCAGGCAGGAACGCCCGTTCGACGCGATGTCCCACACCTCCTCGGCGGTGAGGGCCGGACCGTCTTCGCCGGGGAGGCAGAAGCCCATTCCGGTGACAAGGACGTCCCGCTCGCCGCGGTCAGCCGGCTGCGCGCTCACTTCGTCCACTCAGGTCTCCAACATGGTCGGCATCTTGACACACAAGATCGCGCACCGTCAGGGAGAAGTCACGATTTCGGTCATAGTGTTCTTTATCTGGTCGAAGCGACGCGGACGTCTCGCCATTGGTACAGGTGCTCCGGCCGGCCGGGCCGCCCGTACCGTTGCGTCCGGCTCGTAAGCCGCTGATCGGTAAGACGCTCCAGGTATCGACGCGCCGTCACCCTGGACAGGCCCACAGCGCTGGCGATCTCGTCCGCCGACATCGGCCCGGCCGCCTGCCGGAGGTAGGCGACAACCGCGTCGAGAGTCGCGATCGACGTGCCCTTGGGCTGCTCAGGCCACAGGGTGGTTCCGGGCCGCAGCGCCGCGAGGGCCGCGTCCACCTCACGCTGGCCGATCGGGCCGGTGCGCCCCAGCATGAGCTCGCTGCGGAACGCCGCGTAGCACTCGAGCCGGCTCCGGAACGCGGCGAAACCGAAGGGCTTCACCAGATACTGGACGGCCCCGTAGGCCACCGCCGTGCGCACGGTCGCGACGTCCCGGGACGCCGTGACGGCGATGATGTCCGGCACGGCCCCCCGGCACCGCAGCGTGCGACACACGTCGAAGCCCGTCATGTCCGGCAGGGTGAGATCAAGCAGCACGAGATCGTGGTCGTCACGGGTGAGCTGCCGCAGGCACTGGGCGCCGGTGTGGGTCACCCCGCTGACGGTGAAGCCGGCGAGCTTCTCCACATAGACGCTGTGGGCCTCAGCTGTCATCGGGTCGGCTTCGACGATCAGCGTGCGAATCCGGCCGTCGGGCATACGCTCACGCTCCAGGTGCAGGCGTCGGACATCGGGCATCGGGCGGGGAGCGCCGCCCTCACGGCGGGAACCTGGACGGCTCCCGCCGGATGCGGCCGCGCGGAGGCTCAGGAAGCGGTGGTGCCGTCAGAAGACACGTCCGACGTCCTCACGGATGATCGTGGACATGCTGTGCTCGGCCAGGGCCGCGATCGTCATGGATGGGTTACAGGCACCGGTGGAGCCCGGGATCCGCGACCCGTCGAGTACGTAGAGGCCCTTGTGCCCGATGATCCGGCCGTACAGGTCGACCGCCGATCCCATCGGCACCCCGCCCAGGGCGTGCCATGTCGAGTTCGCCTGGGCGTTCGTGTCGATCATCAGCCCGCCACCCGCGGCGGCGATCGCCTGCATCCGGGCGGCGATCTGGGTCTGGAGCGCGGCGTCACCGGTCGCCGGCCAGGTGAGCCTGGCGTCGTCCGTGTTCGGGTCGTAGGCCCACGTGCCGGCGGCGTCGACGATCCCGAAACCGACGACCGTCATCAGCTTCACGCCGCCGGTGTCGGCGGGCGCACCCGCATGGATGATGGTGGCCGGAATCGGCCCCTGTGTGTCCCGGCCGCCCACGCACGCCGGGCCGCCCTGCCGGGTGCCGGGATCACCGTTCATGCCGACCCAGGCGTAGATCCGATCACCGTTGTTTCCCCACTTCGTGCCGATGGCGTCGGGGAGGTCGGGCACCAGCCCCTTGGCTCGCGCCTTGACCAGGAGCCGCGTGGTACCGGCGGAACCGGCGTTGAGGAACACCGCGTCCGCGGTGATCCGCTTCCTCTCCTGCACGGTGCCGCCGGTGTCGATGCGGTCGACGGAGAGCACCCAGCGGCCGTCCGGGTCCATCTGGACGTCCCGCACCACGTGCAGTGGGCTTACCCGTACCCGGCCCGTGGCCTCGGCCGAGGCGAGGTAGGTGACGTCGATCGAGTGCTTGCCGCCGTTGTTGACGCCGAAGACGATGTCGCTGGTGGTGTAGGTCGGCTCGTACTGACCGGTGAGCTCACCCCGGACGTAGCTCCAGTCGACCGGCAGCGGAACCCGGAACGGCTCCAGGCCGCTGTTGGCGGCCACGTCCAGAAAGAGCCGGGACGACCGGTACTGATCCGCGTTCAGCACGTCGTTCGGCACCGTGGAGACGCCCAGCATGGTGGCGACGGTGGGGTAGGCCCACTGGTTCAGGTCGCGGTAGAGACTCGCGGCCTCCGGGATGGAGGCCGCGAAGTTCTGGCTGGTCGGCTGCAGTGTCATCCCGTGGTACACCAGCGAGCCGCCACCGACGCCGGCACCGCAGTTGACCGTTATGCCGTCGCCCGGCAGGCTCTCGATCACCCCGGTGTAGGGCGTCCAGGTCTTGTCCACGCCCGGGGTCGTGCTGTGGTCGGTCAGCCAGGCGGACCGGTTGTCGATGTTCGCCCAGCGGCAGAAGGTCGTCGCGTTCGGCCCCGTCGGCCACCGCAGGCCACGTTCCAGAACAAGAGTGGGCACGCCGGCCTGTGCCAGCCGCAGCGCGGTCACGCCGCCGCCGAATCCGCTGCCGATGACGACGGCCCGCTCCCGCTGCTCGGTGACGGCCGCGTCCGGCGGGGCTGTGGCGGCCCGTGCCCGTCCGCTGCCAGGGCCGGCCGCCAGCCCACCAGTCGCAGCCGCGCCAAGCGCCACTGTGCCGAGGATCCTCCGGCGGGTCAGCCCCGGGCCGGATTCCAGGGGTGTGGAAGCGTTGTCAGACATGGTGTCTCCATCTCTTCCGTCGCACTACGAAAGGCCGCCGCCCCGTATCGGCGGTGCGATGTATGGATCCAAGGGAACGCAGTGGTTCGGCCGGTTCCGGGCCTGCCGGCGCGCCGAACAGAGGCCACTCGGCGCCCCCTGAGGACCTATGGCACACAGAAATCAGTTGGACGTTTTTCGCGCAGGCACAGGGCCGCCTGAACCTCCCCATCCAGCGGCGCGAAAAAGGATGCGTCAGCTCACGACACCGGTGCGCGGCGCGGTGCAATGCGGAAAATGGACAGCAACCACTGCCCGGACAGGCGATTCGAAGTTCCCAGCGCCGACGCGACGCGCTCGCGATCTTCGACATTCGCCCGCGCCACGAAACCCGCCGCAGGAAAAATCACCACGCGGACACAACACCATGCGACTCAGGCGGTCACGCATGAGCACAGGCAGCGTAACTACCCCGGACGACCTCCGCGAAAAATCAACACCCGCTCATCCGTGGCAACACTCCACCTCGAACCACCGCCGGATACCGGTCGCACCGCCCCCGCGATGCGATCCATGCCGGCCAGCACAGGATCGTGCATATCGCCCGCGCCCCGTCCCACCTCTCCCTTCGGACACAGACGACGCCGGCGCGGCTGTCGCTCTCCGAATTACCGACCCGGTCGTCCATGCCACCTCCAGCACTCGACTCCGGGATGGCGCCCAGTATTGTGAGCGATCACTTTTCTGTCAACTGGTCGACCTACGAGCATGCATTTCCGCAGTTGGTCGGCCGATTCCGGACCGCTTGAAGATCCATACCCGGCTCACGTTCGGCACGCGCGACGAGCAGGATGCCGGCACAGGTCATACCCGCGGGTGACACGGATGGCCGACCAGCCGACGGTCGCCCTTCTTCGCGATGACCGAGGTCAGGGATGTGGCCGCCGAGCACCCGCCACATTCGCGGGGCAGCTGGTGGCCCATGCCGTCGAAGATCACCGACTTCGCGTCAGGCGCGGCCGCAGCCACGTCGGGCCCGCCGCACCCGGAGCAGCCGGCACCACGCGGCACAGCGTGGGCGCCGTCAACGGCGAGGCCGGCGAGCGCACCACCACCGAGATAAGTGCTCGCTCATTCACTAAGGTCCAGTCACGCCAGGTCGGCTCTCATGACGGAGTTCGGTCTCCTCACGCCCGTCCTGTCACTTGTGCCGGGAACGCATCCCGGCTGGGAACGGGACGGCGGGTCCGATGACGTGCGCCGGATCGCGGAGGCGGCGGACAGCCTCGGCCACGACTACCTCCCCGGTTCGCCGCCGGACCGCAGATGGCGCATCTCGTCGGTGCGGTTGACCCGGCCCCGCTCGAACTCCGTCCCGCACCTGGAGTCCGATCTCGGCGTCACTCTCGACAGCGACACCCTGTCCCCGGTTTCGCAACGGCAGTAGCAGGAGGTTATCCAGCAGGGCGTCGAGATGCCTGGGGACGCCCGCCGGTACGGCGCGCGTCGTCCCACGGGTGGTCGCCCCAGGTACCCGTTTCGCAATGGCGCACGGGCCTGGCGAGATAGTAGCGCCACAGATCAGTCACAGCGGGACCAAGAAGTTCCGGAAGGTTCTCGTGCCGCAACTTGACGCGTGTCCCCCCCTCCACGGAGACCCAGCCGATGTCCACCACGGACGGCTCCGGAAGACACTCCTCGAAGCGAGGAAATGGGTCGTCCTGCGAGGGTTCTGTCAACCTCCGGTAATCCCAGGAGGTGACGACGCCACCGATGCCGAAGGCAGCCTTTCCCGCAATACCGAGACCGTCCTCACCGGAAGCGGCCCGCCCACGAGGGTGCCGACCTCCACCGGGCCGACCCGGACGCGGAAACTCACCTCGGATACCTCGGTCCACTCGGCCGTGGGCGGCGGCGGCTCGTTGTTGTGCAGCTCGACCCGCACGGCGAGCGGACCGTAGTTCGTCCCCGTGACTATCCTCAGTCCCCCATCGCTGACGGCAACGAGACCGTCGCCGGTGTCGCCGGCGGAGGCAGCGGTGATCACCGGCGAGTTCCCGCTGTACACGAGGAACTGGTGATGGTCGGCGGTGACGGTGAACTCGCTGCGTCGCATATCAGGCCTTCCAGGTGACGGGTTCAAGCGGCACTGGCACTGAAGGGCTGGACGGCGGGCCCGACCAACAGGGTTGCCCACGAGGCGGAGCACCTCGGTGCCGACCTACCGGCTGCCGGCGCGGGCTCCGGCGGGCGCCGGTGGACACCGGCGCGAGCCGAACGCAAGCGGACCCGGGCCTTCCCCTGCGAATTCTCGCGCCGGGCGGGATCGGCGCCCGGAGTGGTCGCCAGTACACCGCGCTCTTCCCTTCGGCTCGATCACGCGGGGTGGTGATGGCCTCGGTTCCGGGGGTGCCGAGAGCTATACAGTGGCTGGCACTCAGCTAGGTCGAGTGCCAACCTCCGGAGCGACGGGTGCCTGGGCCACGCGAGCCCATCGTCTTCGTTGTCAGGCACCCGCCGGCGGCCGGCACTCCTCCGCATGGCCCAAGCCCAGGAGGAAACACCCCATATGCCGAAGATCATTGCCTTCGACGAAGAGGCACGGCGCGGCCTGGAGCGCGGCATGAACCAGCTGGCCGACGCGGTCAAGGTCACGCTCGGCCCCAAGGGTCGCAACGTCGTCCTCGAGAGCAGGTTCGGCGTCCCCACCATCACCAACGACGGCGTCAGCATCGCCCGGGAGATCGAGCTCGAGGACCCGTACGAGAAGATCGGCGCGGAGCTCGTCAAGGAAGTCGCGAAGAAGACCAACGACGTCGCGGGTGACGGCACCACCACCGCGACCATTCTCGCCCAGGCTCTCATCCGCGAAGGCCTGCGTAATGTCGCCGCCGGTGCGAACCCGATCGCCCTGAAGAAGGGCATCGAAACCGCCGCCGCAGCCGTCTGCGCGGAGCTCTCCAGCGTCGCCAAGGACGTGGAGACCAAGGAGCAGATCGCCTCGGCCGCCTCCATCTCCGCCGGTGACCCGGCCATCGGCAGCATGATCGCCGAGGCGATGGACAAGGTCGGCAAGGAA